>CAINDV010000455.1 GCA_903847485.1 uncultured Verrucomicrobiota bacterium | reverse complement strand
TGTCGAGGAGTTGTCCGCGCCGTACCCGCTGCAAGGCTTCGCGCAGATCGGCTTCCTCCAATCGCTGCATCCCGACCAGCAAGCGGCATTGATGGCCGTCACCGCCAGGCCAGTTCTCGACCATCGAATCAATCGCCTTCCAGCCGCGCAGGTTGAAGTAGCCGACGGAGAAATCAGAACGCTCGCAGAGTGCCAGCGATTGCCGCAAGCCGGGCAGAAGTTCCGACTCGATATTGTCAAAGATTCGAGGCATGTGGCATTGGTTTTCGGCACTATGCCACAAGGCCAAGAAGGAAGGGAAGCTTTGGGTCAGGCTTTGGCGCAGACACCGGAAGGACATTGCCGGTTTAGGTGGGCGAGGCGGACCCGGCTGTGCTGGTGGCGGCAGTGGCGTCCAGCGCAACCGGCAGCAACTCCGCGAGCAGCGCCCCCCCCCAGAGATTGGCTACGGACCTTTGCCAGCCGGCGCAGATGCTTCGCCACGGCAGAGGGCAGCAACAGGCGAACGGCGACAAGGCTGCGCTCGGCAAGACGGGTGGCGTGTTTCTCCCGCCCCCGGTGACGACGGTCGGCCAGCGGCACGAGGGAGTGAGGGCGAACTTTCATTCCGGTGGGGAGCTTGCGGCGGAGTTGGTACAACCATTCGCGCTGGCGAGGATTTTGTGGGCGGGTTGGGGCTGACATGGGTTGGACAATGGTGCTGCTGCTGGAGAGTTATTTGAGCAGAAGTAGCCGTGCCGGAGGCGTGTAACGGACTCCTCCGGTCGCGGGGGGAAGGGCGGACTAAGGCGCGCTGGTACGGCAAGCGTGGTCGCCGGTGGCTCGGAGTGAATACCCGCAGGGGGCTGGTTGGCACCTCTTAACACGGGCGAAGCGGTCGCCAGTGCTGGGCGGCGGCGCTGCGGATGGGTCGGGAGGAAAGGAAATTGTGCGCAAGAGGGGCGGGGCGGCGGTGTGAGCCGGCGCGGAAACGAAGGAAACGAAACGGGCTGGCTTCGTTTCCAGTTTGGTTTCCCGGCGGGTATCCTGAAAGGCCAGGAATCCCAACAAATACCGGCATTGGGAGGGCCAAAGGCAGGCTGGTTTCTGATTGCCATACCAAGACAGGAAAACGGGAAACGAACCGGTTGGTCAGTCCGCATAGGGCTGCCGCTGCCCTTCGGGCGAGGTCAGCACGTAGCGCCGGCCCTTGTGCGCCAGCCAGCCGGCCTTCTGGGCGCGCTTGGCCAGCTTGCTGACGCTACCCTTGCTGATACCCATCTCGCTGGCGATGTCGCCGCAGGTCTCCAGTCCATCTTCGATCCAGCTTCGGAAGACGGCGAGTTGGTCGGCGGGGTTGCAACTGACGCGCACGCCGTCGGTGCCGTCGCGTTGGAAGTGCCACTCTAAGGTGGGCGCATCTTCGCTGGGGGTGTTGCGGCATTTGGTGAATCGGGCGACGAACCGGGCACCGCTGGCAGCCTCAGTGAGCGCCGCCGGCTCGGAGAGCGAGAGTATCCATACGGCGGCATCCTCACGGCGGGAGGTGCCGCGCATGAAACCATTGCGCCCAGCATGGGCGACGAAGACGACGGCAATGCGGCGGCGACGCAGTTGGAGCAGCCAGGGGAGGATCTGTTCCCAGGAGTCGGCATCGTTCTCCTTCACGCCCGAGAACAGGCAGCTCAAGTTGTCCAGGAAGATCACCTCGACGCGGTTGGCCAGGGCGTGCTGGACCAGGGCCTCCTGCACCAGCGGCGCGGTAAGATTCAGCACCATGCCGGTGCGTTCAAACACGACCTCGTGATGCAGGTAGAGCAGGTTCTCACTCGGTTGCGGCGCGAGTGCCAAGTCACGCTGTTTGGTCAGGTCGAGTGCCATCTCGCCGTCCACGTACAGCACGCGGCGTGGCTTCGACGCTTTCCACTGCCCCGCCTGGCTGCCCTCGGCGATGGCACGCGCGATGAGCATGGTCAACCAAGTTTTACCAACGCCGCGCGGGGCGAAGATAAAGCCGAGATCGGCTTGAAGAAACCACTTGGCCAGCAGCGCCTCGCGGGGTTGGACCGGCATGGTCCGCAGTTCGGCGGCGGTAACGGTGGCCTGGCCGATGGTGTCGAGCCAGTCAGGAGTTGGCGGAGTCTTGGGCAGGTCCAGGCCGGCCACTTCAGGCACGTCCAGCAGCGTAGGGCGGTCGAGTAGAGCATTCATCAGGTTGCCTCCAGCGGTTTGAAGTTCAGGAAATAGATGGTCTGCCGCCGGCCATTATTGCGTGTGCCATCAGGCATACGCACGAACTGCGAGCGGGTCCAGGTGTGTGGGTCCGCGCCGAAGATCGCAGCGTAGCGGAAGAACTTGGCGACCTTGTCCTCGGGCTGGCCAGCGACGTAAAACCATCCGTGCAGGCTCTTGCCGCCACTGTGGACAACGCACACCAGCGGGGCAAAGCCGCCCAGGTGCAGCAATATGGCGGCGTGCGTGTCAGTGGTGCCTTGATCGAACTCGCAAATCAGGAACCGCCGGGGGCCGGTGTTGCTGAGCGTGTGTTTGGAGGGCCGGCCATCCTTGGTATGGCCGAGCACGGTGGACATGGGCGAAGGAACGATGAATTGCTGGTCCGCGAGTTGACCGCGCCAAGCTTCGCGCGGACGGGTGTCGAAATCAGACTGGGAAGCCCCGCAGCACAACAGCGGGTTGGCGGGGAATAATCGGTCCACCACGACCTCGCTGTGGGCGGCGTTGTCTTCGATGCGCGTGGGCGAAACCTCCCAGAGGTCAGCCAGGCCGCCGCCGTCGCGGGCGATGGCTTCGATCTGTTCGGGGTTGGGCTTGGGCCAGGCGGGCGGGCGTACCGGGGCTGCGTTGACCTGGGTACCGGGTTGCCATGCACAGCCAGCGGAGTGGGCGATGGCGTCCTCAATCTCGCGCAGGCTGACGTGGCGTCCGCAGTCAGAGACGGCGGCGGTGAGCAACCGGGCGAGTTCGTTGCTGTTTTGGTAGTGGGCGTGAAGCTGCCGGGCCATGCGAAATAGCCAGGCGTGGACGCCTTCACCAGATCGCGGCGGGCTGGCGAGGAGGTCGCGCAGGAATTGGGGTAGCGCGGTCACGGCAGGAGGGGCGCGGGGTGGGATGAAACGGGGACAGTTTGGTAGGGCCGGAAGTAGTACAGCGGGCAGGTGGTGCTGGTGCATCCACGGATCGCCAACTCGTCCAGACCGACACAGTCGAGGCACTTGCGCCCGGATCGCCTCACGCGGCGACGCCTGGCGAGCATAGACGCGCCGAAAAACTCCCGCTTTGCTTGGAGCATCCCGCAACACGCCCGCGAGGCGGCGTGCCTGTCTGGGATCGCTGAACTCGCCCAGGGAGGCAGTTCGGGCCTGCCTGACGGGACAGGCTGCCGTGGCGGCGGATGGTTGGGCACCCGGCGAAGGGGTTTGCTGGGCGTCGTCGGGCGACGATTCAAGCGATGCCGGCTCGCGAACGGCCTGCGGTCGCATGTCGTTGGGGTGCATGGTGGCCTTGGCTTAGACTTAGCCGGTGGTCTCGCGCAGGAAACGCTGAAGCTCGACGATGGCGAACAGCGGTCGCCGGGTGGCGCGGGAGGGTTTCAGCAGGCCGCGCTGAACCAGACGATCAAGCGTCGGGGGACTGACGCTGAGCATCTGCGCGGCTTCCTGCCGGGTGGCAGCCAACTTGGGAAACGCCTGGCTGATGGGCGTGGATTCAGGATGTCTCGAATTCATGCGAGACACGATGAGCCAATTCCTGAAGCTCCGCGACGTGCGGAGATGGGGGTATCCCCCATTTCCGCATATAAAGTTGGGGCGGAGGAAGCGCCTATGCGCCTCGGCGCTTATGGCAGGGCAAATTCAGACCATCGCGGAGGGACGCGAGCTTCCGGGCCTCGCTGGCCAATCCCCGCTGTGTGGAGGAGGTCGGGCCGAAGTGTTCCTTGGCGAGTGCGTAATCGCTCAGGGTAGGATTCGCTTTCAGCATGGCGACCATGCTTTCGAGGTGCTGGACGGTTTCCAAGGACATCAGCCTCCGAGGTTGTCGCGGAGAGCGGATGGTGGTCCATCGCTGGCCAGGGTGCTTGAGGCACCAATCGGCATCAGCGGCGAGATGTTCCGCGGCTGCCTTGAGAGTCCGGAGGGAAGCTGCTGGCAACTGGCGCCACGCCAAGGCGGCCCGTTGTAAGTCGTCGCTGGGGTAATCCACGTAGGTGATCAACAATGGGGCAAGCAAGTCGTCATCAAGTCCATCCGGGCGGAGGTCGTCCAGATCGTATTTCCGCAGCGGATGCTGAGTGGGCGAATGAAACCACTCGTGTGAGCCGGTGAGCATCAATCCGAAGAGCATGTTCCGACGTTTGGGCTGCCGGCTCATTTCATCCCAAACCGAGGCCGGAAACAGCAAGTGAAGCCAGTAGTGGTTTGCCAGGTAGAAGTGAAATGGCGAGAAAGAAACATGTGGGTCTGCTTCGCCGCGAATCATTTTCCAAAGCTTCACATCCGCCCAAGCTGTGCGGAGCATCCGCCCCATGTGCATTGCACAGTTCTCGAATTCCGATTCGCGGCCATCAGCCTCTTCGACTCGCATGTTAAATCGCGTATCAAGGGTGGCGAGATACTCGTCCTCACCGGAGTTGCGGGCCGCATAGCAGGCGACCAAGGCTCGGAGTTGGTTCCAAGTTGGCGGCTCGCCGGTCTTGGCCAGCCATTCCTCCCATTCCTGTAGGATGGCAGGATGCACGCCTGGGACATTTGTGTTTGGGACAGGAACTACTGGCGGACCCGTAACGATGTCATGGGCGTAGCCGATCCAGAATTCGAGGGTGGAACCGGCGGGAGGTTGTGGCGGGCTGGGCTGTCCCGTGGCCGGTTCGGAGTCGTGACTGGATGCGGTCGGTTCGGTATGGCCGGAGACCGGCACCGCAGTGGGCGGAGCTTCCTTGCGAGCCTTACGCCAGGGCTTCTTCATGTCGCGGCGGCGGCGGTGTAGGTCGGCGCGGTGGCAGTTGGCATGGGGACGACGTTGCTAGCGGGTGCGCTGGGGCGAATTGGACGCGCCGAATCTGGATGGCGCTGTATTCCTGGCGGAAATGGCCATAAATCTTCGTCGCGAGCGCGCCGCCGTCTTTGTGGCCCAGCCAACGCGAGACGGTTGGGATGTCCACGCCGGCCTCAATGCAGGTGGTCGCGAAGAAATGGCGCAGATCGTGGTGGATGAATTGGGGCAAGCCAAGGCGCTTGCAGGCTTTGCCAAGGGTGGTCTTGGCGTCAGCGATGGTACTGACGGTGTCCTGCGGCGCGGGCTGGCGTTCTGCGCGGAGGCGCTCCAGCAGGCCGCGCAGGGCGTCAGTCATCGGGACGGTGCGGCGTTCGTGGTTCTTGGTTCCATTATCGCCGCCGGTTACGGTGATCGTGCCGGCGTCGAAGTTTCCGTCGGCCCAGCGAAGTGCGGTGCCTTCGCCCAGGCGCATCCCGGAGTAAGCGAGGAGTTCGAGCAGGTCGGCACCAGGCGCAGCCTTGCGCTGGCTGTCGGCGCGGCCGTCGCTGGCGCGGATGGCGGTGATGATCTGCTGGAATTGTTCGCGGCTGGGGACGCTGATCTCGGCCTGGATGATGCGGCGGCGCTTGATGTGGCTTGCTGGGTTGCCGAGAATGAGGCCGGCTTCGACCGCGTGATCGAAGACGGCTTTCATCGCGCCGAGTTCGCGGGCGAAAGATTGGGCGGAGAGTCGGGGGCCACGCTCGGTGAGCCAGCGTTCGCAGTGGGCTTTGGTGACGTTGCGCAGGGCGATGTCGCGGAAGTAGGGCGCGAGGCCCTTGAGGGAGCAACGCCGCCGCTCGACGCTCCGGGGCTTCAGGGTGTGGCCGGTGACAGCCAGCCAGCGGTCG
>CAINDV010000454.1 GCA_903847485.1 uncultured Verrucomicrobiota bacterium | reverse complement strand
TGGCCTGCAAGTGGATTCGCGTGCTCTGGAAGTGCTGGCAGACCCGCACGCCCTACGACGAAGCGGCCTATCTGCGCCAGCTCGCCCATCGCAAAAGCCCCTACGCCGTCACCGCCTGAGCCATGCATTTCCCCGCAAAAAAAACTTGCCCAGACCTGCTCAGGTGTTGAGATGCGCCCGCGAAGGGGGCGGAGTGGCGGTTGGCTGTGGCGGGGAGCGTAAAGGGGCAGCCCCGGTGATTGACCGCCGCCCGTTACTTCCGCCGGCACCGACTGCATAATGTTGCTGATTCATAATTGCTCCAATCTTTTCCGAGTGTCCGGCGGTCCTTGAACCGACAGACCATTGCTTGCTGGTCGCTCCGCAGGCACGGCGAACTGCTTCTCCAGCATGACTGTTGGCGGTGACACTACGCCTCCGCTGGCAGGTGACAAGCGGCAATTCACGCCTTTGCCCGCCGGGCTAAGCCGTGACGCCACCGCTATCGAAGCGCCCGAGCGGCCAGCGGCCAAGCCGGCGGCGGCCACGCCGCCGGCCCCCCGCAAACGCGGGCAGCCCAAGCAAGGCGAAGCGCGCCCGGCCCCGCCGCCCAAGCGGCTGGAACTGCAACTCACCCGCACGCTGGCGTAGAACCTGGCCGACTTGCCCACCCGCTGCGATGTGGGCTGCAAGGGGTAAGCGGAGCGCGAGCTTGCGCGGCTGGTGCGTTGTTTCCCGACGCCTTGCGACGAATGCCTGAGCCAGCCCATCGGGAGCCACTGAGCGGAAAGCCGAACCTGTCTGCCGTGCCCGGCACAGGCAGGTGCGGGAAATCCGCCTGTCCGGTTTGGGAGGGCGGGGAGGAGTTTCAATCTCCTGTCCGACCTTCATCAAGCCCAAATAAGAACGGCTGTGTCACCACGGGGGGCGGGCCGGGCCGCCGTTTCCACAAACTCGCGCCGGACACGGGGCGCACAGACGCTCTGTGGCCAGCGGGAACCGGCTGCGGTTCGGCTGACGGCAATGGGCCGGCTACTTCAGGCCGGGAACCTTCAGCAAGCCCTGCTGAAGCGCGTCGGCGGCCTGTTTCATGCCCGGCGCGTATTTGCCGACGAGCGAGCCGAGCAACTGTTTCTGCGGCGGGGTGAGGTTCGTGTTGGCGGCGACTTTCTGAATGGCGGGCACGGCGGTCATAAGCTCGCCCTTGCGGAGTGCGTTGACGATCGTGGCCACCTCGCCCTGAGCACCTTTCAGACTGGAGAAATTGCGTTGCACCACAATGGCGGAAACCAGGTTGCCAGCTTCCTTGGCGAGTTGCAGTTGCGGCGGGGTCAGGCTGCTGTCCTGCGCGACCTGGCTGACCGAGCCAAGCACCTCCGCATCCTTGCCGCTGACGAGCGACTGCACCGCATTTTCCACTTGGGCCTTCACGGCGGAATTCGCGCCCAGGCTCTCGCCGAGCGACTTCACCTTGCCCGCCAGGTCGGTGCCGAGCGAGGAAAGCACGCTGTCGGATTGCGCGCCGGCGAACTTGGTGAGCAGCGAAACGGTGTCGTTGGCCGCGGGCTGAATGGCGGTGGCAGGGACTGAAGACGGCTTGGCGGCGGCCGGCGCAGGCGTGATGGGAGGTGCGGGTACCGCGGCGGGCGTGATGGGGCGGGCGGGCGCGGCGGGCGCGGCGGGCGCGGCGGGCAAGGCGGGCAAGGCGGGCACGGCCAGGGTTTCCTTAGCCGCTGGCGCAGACGCGGCGGTGCCAGCCGACGAGGTGCCGGTTGGGGTGGAGGAGGAATCGCCGCAACCGCACAGAGCCACGGTGGCGAGGCTGGCAACGAACATTAAATGTAGAATAGGTTTGAGCATAGGACTACCACCCTAGCAGACCCCTGAAGGCAGACAAGTCCGCGAACAGTTTCAGAAATCGAAGAGAACGGGCATCCGGTTGGCATTAGAGCGTGTATGAAAACGCCTGGCTTGGTAGGGCGAGGCTCCTGCCGAGCTGTCCGGTAGGCTCATTACCGCTGTCGTTGAGGCTCGGCAGAAGCCTGCCCT
>CAINDV010000453.1 GCA_903847485.1 uncultured Verrucomicrobiota bacterium | reverse complement strand
GCGGCGCTGGGGGTTTGTGATGCCGTCCGACCTTGTCTCGCCATGAAATCGAGGCTGCGTTCAACCGCCGGATGCGGAAAACCGCACGTCCGGTGGTGTGGGAGGGTGCCGGGGCGCAATCCCCGGCACCCGACCCGATCACCCCCACAAAACCGCCCTCTGTAGGCCGGGTGCCCTCACCCGGCAAAGGTGACCGGGCCATAGTGAGAATTGCTGCCAATGGAAAGGCAAACTTGATACGCGCCGACTGAAACTGGAAACTCTCCGCATGTCAGTTGCCACCGCCGCTCCGCCGCTCCTGAAGATTACGCGCGTCACCAAGTGCTATGCCGCCGCCGACAATGCAGGCATGGTCCCGGTGCTCGACGACGTGTCGCTCGATGTGCGCCGCGGCGAAACGCTCGCCATCGTCGGCCCATCCGGTTCCGGCAAGAGCACGCTGCTGCAAATCATCGGCACGCTTGACCGGCCGGACACCGGCAGCGTCGCCCTCGACGGCCAAGACCTCGCCGTGCTGGAGGAAGACGCGCTCGCCGAAGTCCGTAACCTCCAGCTTGGCTTCGTCTTCCAGTCCCACTTTCTCCTGCCGCAATGCACCGTTTGGGAAAACGTCCTCGTGCCGACGCTGGCCAGCGCAGGACAGGCACCGCGACTGTCTCCAGATGAAATTGGGGTCAAGAAGACGGAGACAGGTGCGACGCCTGTCCGACGGGAACCGCCGGAAACCCGCGCCCGCCGCCTACTGGACCGCGTGGGCCTCGGACACCGGTTGGACCATCGCCCCGGACAGCTTTCCGGCGGCGAACGCCAGCGTGTGGCAGTTGTCCGCGCGCTCATCAACCAGCCGTCGCTCCTGCTCGCCGACGAACCCACCGGCGCTCTTGATCACGCCAGCGCCACGGCGCTCGGACTGCTTCTCATCGAACTGAACCGCGAGGAGTGCGTAACGCTCATCGTCGCCACCCACGCGTTGGATCTGGCGCGGCGGATGGCGAGGGTCATGGAGTTGCGGGACGGTAGGTTGGTGGAGGTAAGGGGATGAAAATCCGAAATCCGAAATCCGAAATCCGAAATCCGAAGCCCGAACAGCCGGTGGCCCGTTCGGTGTTTCGGCGGAGCTGCCATCGCATCGGAGCGCCGGCCCGGCGGCGAGCGCTCCAGCTTGATTACCGCCCGTGCGCTTTTCGGATTTCGGACTTCGGGCTTCCTTCGGATTTCGGGCTTCGGATTTCGGATTTCAAAACATGAGCCTCCGCACGCTCATCCTCCGCAGCCTCTGCTTCCACTGGCGCTCCCACCTGGGCGTCGTGCTCGGCGCGGCCATCGGCAGCGCGGCGCTCATCGGCGCGCTGATTGTGGGTGATTCGGTGCGGGGGAGTTTGCGGGAGCGGGTATTGGTCCGGCTTGGAAAAACCCAAACCGCACTTTTGTCGGGCGACCGGCTGTTTCGCGCAGAACTGGCGGGACATCTGGCCACACCGTTCTTCCATGAGGGTGAGCTGCGGTCCTTTGGCTCTGAGGCTGCCAACCAGGGATTCCTCGCACCTGTTTTGCAGTTGCCGGGCACGGCCTCGACCCCGGATGGGACGGCCAGAGCCAACCGGGTGCAAGTTTTCGGGGTGGACTCGCGGTTCTGGAAGCTCGCGACCAAGTCACCGTCTTTCGGAGAACTTCCGAAGGACGCCATAATGTTGAACCGCCCGCTCGCGGAGCAATTAAGCGTCAAGGTCGGGGACGACGTCCTCCTTCGCATCGCGAAGCCCAGCGTGCTTTCACAGGACGCGCCGATCGCGCCCAAAGGAAATGGCACGGTGGCGCTGCGGGGGCGAGTTCACGCGATTGCCTCGGACGCGGAACTCGGCCTGTTCGGTTTGCGAAACGAACGGGCAGCGCCGCTCAACGCGTTTGTTTCGTTGCAGCAACTCCAGGAACACACCAAAGAAACAAACCGGGCCAACCTGCTGCTCGTTCCTCCCGCCTGGCGCCTCGCGCGACTGCCGGCGTTCCCCGTGCGCGATTTTCTTCGTTCATTTCTGTGGCGGTATGTGAACGTCGGTTTGGCCAAGCGGATAAATCTCCACGGTGTGCGCAGCGTCCCCGCGCCGCAGGCGCTGGCTTCTTTGCAGAGCATCTTGAGATCTCAATGGGCGCTTGATGACGCCGAACTGCAACTGCTGGTGCTGGCGGAACAAAACGCGGTGGAACTCAGATCACGGCGCGTTTTCCTGGATGCCATTGTGACGGACCGGGTGCTGGGACGGCCTCTCCGCTCAAACGCGCGATCGAGTGAGGCTCGCTGGCTGGATTTCGCTAAGGAGCAAAGACCTTTCGTCGATCCCAACGCCCAGCCCATCCTCACTTATTTGGTCAATCTCCTCCGCGCCGGCACCAACGCCACGCCTTACTCGATGGTCACCGCCGCCGGCGCGCCGTGGACGCCGCCGGGCATGAGTGACGACGAAATCCTCGTCAACCAGTGGCTCGCGGACGATTTGCGCGTGAAGGCCGGCGATGAAATCCAGATCAGTTACTACCTGCCGGAGTCGGGCGTGGCACTACGCGAGGCCACGAACTCGTTCCGCGTTCGCGCCGTCGTGCCGATGCAGTTGCCTTGGGCCGACTGCTCGTTGATGCCGGACTTCCCCGGCATCGAGAAGGCCGAGAGCACTGCGGATTGGGACACCGCGTTTCCGCTCGTCCACAAGATTCGGCCGCAGGATGAGGCGTATTGGAAACAATTCCGCGGCACGCCGAAGGCCTTCGTCACGCTTGCCGCCGGGCAGAAGATGTGGGG
Source organism: uncultured Verrucomicrobiota bacterium (assembly GCA_903847485.1). Taxonomy (GTDB): domain Bacteria; phylum Verrucomicrobiota; class Verrucomicrobiia; order Limisphaerales; family JAJXZI01; genus CAINDV01. The sequence goes on along the minus strand of CAINDV010000453.1, from coordinate 9,541 downwards.
GAATCGCTTTGGCAATCTCACCGCGATCCGGTTTTCAGCGCCGACAAATGGCGTAATTACAGTTGCAGACCATCGCGCTGCCCTGGAACCGAAAATCTTGTCCTCGCTTAGGCCCGAGGAACTCGGTCTCCAATTTGAACCGGTGCGCGAGCAGGCGCTCCAGGCGGCGGCACAGGCGCAGGATTTCGGTGGGCTGTTCATCGGCTTCAGCTTCTTCCTTATCGCGGCGGCGCTGCTGCTGATGGCACTGCTGTTTCAATTTGGTGTCGAGCAACGCACGGCCGAGATCGGCACGCTGCTGGCGCTGGGCTTCACGCCGAAGCAAGTGCGCCGGCTCTGGCTGGCGGAAGGCGCGGCGCTGGCGTTCGCGGGGGCGGTGCTGGGCACGGCTGGCGGCGTCGTCTACGCCCGCGCCATGCTGCTGGGGCTGACGACCGTCTGGAGCGACGCTGTGGGCGGCAGCATGCTGCATTTCTTCGTCACGCCGCAATCGCTTGTCATCGGGCTGGCGGCCGCAACGCTCGTCGCTGTGTTCACGATCTGGCTGACGCTGCGCAAGCTGGCGCGGAGGCCAGCGCGGGAGTTGCTGGCGGGCGAAATCACTGATGGCGGAGAAACGGCGGGCACCAAAGCGACGGGAGAAAGATGGAGCACAATCTTGAGCAAGTTCCGCCGGAGCGCCGGCCTCCGGCCCGGCGCGAGCTTGGGTTGGCGGCGCGTAGCGCAGGTTTTCAACCTGCTGTATCGCCGAATTCCATTCGGCAGACCGTCCGACGTGGAAATGGTTCGCAGATTGGAAATCTGCGATACAGCAGGTTGGAAACCTGCGCTACGCGCCGGGCCGGAGGCCGGCGCTCCGATTTTAGCGCTGGCGGCGGCGTTGGTGCTGGCGGGCGCGGCGGTGGCGAGAGGTGACACGGCGAACGCCGGCGTGTTCTTCGGTGCTGGCGTGCTGGTGCTCGGCGCTGGGCTGGGCTTCGTGAACTCCTGGCTGGTCAGTTCGCGCCGATCTTTCCGTGAACCGGTGCGCGGACATCCCGTCCGCTTTGCGCAACCGACCTGCTCTGGGGAAGCGACGGGGAGAGCGTGTTCGGATACGCTAACCGGGCGGGGACGCCCGCGCTCCGCTCTCTCGCTGGCGCTCAGCGGTTTGGCCCGGCGACGTTCGCGCAGCCTCGCCACGGTGGCTTTGCTGGCGGGCGGCAGTTTCCTCATCGTGTCCATCGGCGTTTTCCGACTGGACGCGGACCGCGACGCCACACGTCGGAGTTCCGGTACTGGCGGCTTCGCGCTGGTCGGCGAGGCGACGCTGCCGATCATTCAGGATCTAAACACGAAGGCCGGCCGCGATTCCTTCGGCTTGGAGGATCGCGATCTGGCTGGCGTGAACTTTGTGCAATTCCGCGTCCGCGACGGCGACGAAGCGAATTGCCTCAACTTGAATCGCGCCCGGCAACCGCGGTTGCTCGGCGTCCGGCCGGAAGCGCTGGTGGGGAGGTTTACTTTCACCAAGGGCGCAGGGTGGCATGATCTCGTAGGACAGGCGTCGCGCCCGTCTCTGAATTCTTCTTCCCTAGAAAAGTTGGAGACAGGCGCGACGCCTGTCCTACCGTCGGAGCTTTCCGCCATCGGCGACGCCGCGTCCATCCAGTGGGCGCTGGGCAAGCGGGTCGGCGACACGCTGGACTACGTGGACGAGCAGGGCCGTCCGTTCAAGGTGCGGATCGTCGGCGCGGTGGCGAACTCGGTTTTGCAGGGCAGCCTCGTTGTGGACGAGGCGGAGTTGGTGAAACACTTTCCGAGCGCAGGCGGCTACCGATTCTTCCTGATGGACACGCCTACAAACTCGGCCGTGCAGGCGTCGGTGGCCCTGTCGCGGTCGTTGCAGGATCACGGTCTGGAAGTCACGCCCGCGCCGCGGCGGCTGGCCCAGTTCAACGCCGTTCAAAACACCTACCTCGGCACGTTCCAGGTGCTCGGCGGCCTCGGCCTGCTGCTCGGCAGCGCGGGGTTGGGCGTAGTCGTGCTCCGCAACGTGCTCGAACGCCGCGGTGAACTGGGGCTGCTGCTGGCCGTGGGCTGGCGGCGGCGCGTGGTCCAGCGGTTGGTGCTGACCGAGCACTCGGTACTGCTGGCGCTGGGGTTGGGTATCGGCGTCGTGGCGGCGGCCGTAGCGGTATTGCCGGCGTTGCTTTCGCCGGGCGCGCAATTACCTTGGGCAACGCTGTTGCCGACCCTGACCGGCGTGCTGGTGGTCGGTGCGCTGGCGACTTTGCTGGCGACGCGCTGGGCATTGCGCGGCAACTTGCTGACAGCGCTGAGAAACGAATGAACATGAAATCCGAAACCCGAAATCCGAATCTTGAAGTAAGCCGGGCAGGAACAGGCCAAGCCAAAACGCAACAACTCAGAAAGATGCTTTTTGAGTTTCTGAGTTTTGGCTTTGCTTCTTTGCGAATGCGGGCTGCGGGTTTCATTCTGCTGACTCTGCTTTGCTCCATCGCCTGTCTCCCGGCCCAGGTTACCAATCGTTTTCCCGCTCACTGGGGTCCGCCGCCGCGGATCGAGACGCGCGATTACCGCAAGCTGCCCGGTGATTACGGATTCGGCAGCTCCACGCTGGCGCGCTGGATCCAGGAGCACCTGGACAAAGACCACGCAGGTGCCCCGGCCCCACCGGCGGCGAAGCCTCTTTACGAAAACAACTTTGAACGCGCCGTTGCAGGCAAGCTGCCCGAGGGGTTCTCGGTGTCCGGCGACGACTTCACCGTGCAATCCGCGAGCAGCAACAGGTTTCTCTCCCTGGCCGGTTCGACCCCGCACAGTTGCACCGCGATGTTCGGTCCGGTGGTGGGTGCGGACACCGCGATCTCTGCGCGTATTCTCGGCACGGCCAAGGACAGCCGCTTCCCGAAGTTTGGCGTCGGATTGGGCGGCACGAACGGTTGGAAGCTGATGGCGGCCCCGGATAAGTCGGCGCTCCAGTTGTGGCGCGACGGGGAGGTGAAGGCGACCATGCCGTTCACCTGGCGGTCCGGCGCCTGGACGACGCTGCGCCTTCAAGTGCGCAGGGTCGTCGATGGCGCTTGGACCGTGGAAGGGAAGGCCTGGGAGGCCAGCAGCGCGGAGCCGAAGGCTTGGACGGTCCGCTGCGAAACCAGCGAGTCGCCGCCGACCGGCTGGGCCAGCGTGATCGGCACGCCGTTGGCGCGCACGCCGATCCGGTTCGACGACCTCGTAGTGACCGTGGCGAAGTGACGATGCACCTTAGTCGAAATCCGAGCAGCTCATGAAGCAGTGGCTGTGAGAACCCCGGAGCTTGCACTCTTTTTTTCACCAGTTCAGGGCCGCAGCGCGCGCGCCAGTTCCAGTGTTCCCCCGGCACGTCCCCGGTCCCCCGGTCGGCGGGCAGACTGCGTCCGGCGGAGCGGTGTGGTCTTGGGGTTCGTCAGGCACTGCGGAATACATCGCGCCGCACGAGCCGGAGCGCAAGTCAGGTGGTGCGGTGGGCACGCGGCAAGAACAAAATCATGGAGCCGAAGAGACAGAAACGCTGGTTGAAGCGTGGCGGCAAACTGGCGCTGCTTCTGGGGGTTCTCTACGTCATGTTACACTGGTTTGAGCACAGCCAGGTCTATCACCCGACCGGCGAATTCGACACTGAACCGGGAGCTGTCGGATTGCGCGCCGAGGACGCCGTGTTCCAAGCGGCCGACGGCGTGAAGTTGCACGGCTGGTTCTTTCCAGCCCTACCCGATTCTTCCACGAACAACCTTGTTTTCCTCGTTTCGCACGGCAACGGCGGCAACATCAGCCACCGGCTCGGCCAGGCCCGGGCGTTATTGCAGACGGGCGCGGCGGTGCTCCTCTACGACTACCGCGGCTACGGACGCAGCGCGGGCCGGCCCAACGAGAAAGGCACATACCTGGACGCGCAGGCGGCTGGTGCCTGGCTGCGGCAAAAAGGGTTTGCGGCAGCGAACATTATCTCCTACGGCGAATCGCTTGGCGGTGCGGTGGCGGCGGAATTGGCGGTGAGCGAACCCGTTGGCGGGCTAGTGCTCCAAAGCACGTTCACCAGCGTGCCGAACCTCGGCTCAGAGTTGTTTCCCTGGTTACCTGTGCGATGGCTCGGCACTATCAAATACGACACGCTGAGCAAGTTGCCGCGCGTCACGGTGCCGGTGCTGGTGATGCACAGCCGCCGGGACTCGCTCATCGGCTTCCAGCACGCAGAACGGAATTTCGCCGCCGCGCGCGAGCCGAAGCTTTTTGCCGAGCTTCGTGGCGATCACAACGATCCGGTGTGGGAGGAGCCAGCATATGTGGCGGCCGTGGGGAAGTTCCTAGAAGCGACCAAACTCTCGCAGGCGGGAGCCGCAACACCGCCAAACGCCCCGGTGAAACCGTGAAGCGGGCGTCCACGCGCCGCGCCGCGCCGCCCGCCACACTCGGCGACGCAACCCAATGACGAGTCGAACCCAGCCAGTCCGCCACCCAACAAGATGTTAGGCGGCGTTGGCACGTCATGCGCGAGTTCGTACCATTACTCGCTGTCGCTGTTGTCGCAGTCCCCATTGGATTCAGCGTGGGTTGGATGGTGGCGAACACCAAGAGTGCGACGCGGTTGGAGAACGTCGTCGCCATGAGTCGGGACGACGGCAAGTATGGGCCAGGATTTTACGGCGCGCATGTTTACCTTGAGCCGCAGGCCAGCGGCTATTCGGCGCAGGCACGAGTGTTTGTCGGACGCGGCAATGACTCCTTCCACGATTGCGGCGAGTTGGGCAGCGTGGCGACCGACGCGGACGCGGTGGCGCGATGGGAAAGGGACTGCGCCAGGCACGCCGGGTCAGGAAACCCGGACGGCCACGCCGGACGCAGCCCCGTAGGCCCTGTGCCCCACCGGTCGGGCCACGTCATTTCCACGGGATCAGGAGTTCTGAGCCTGCCGGGGCGGGGACGGTTCGTCCCCGGGTCGCGTTGTGCGTGACCAGTGGGGACGAGCCGTCCCCACCCCGGCTGATGCTTTCTGCCCTGTGCCCCATGCCCCCGTCGCCGGCAGCGGTTCGCTGTTGCGCTCGTCGGCTGACCGACATTCCCGACTCTCAGGCCTTCGGGGCTTCTCCCTGGCGCTCACTTGGGGAGGTGGGAAATTCCTGACCGCCACCGGGGCAAATTTGCCTAGTCGCCGGCGCGCTTTCCGGTCAGGAGTTGCCTTCGGGGCAACTGCGGGGCACCAACTCCGCCTTTTTCAGCCGTTTCCGTCGTCCTGCGGTGGTGGCATACCCATTGCTGAACCGCCCCCTGCATGAATCGCGTTGAAACCATCGCACCGCTGCCAGCCCCCGCGCCGGCCGCAAACACCCTCCGCATGCCTCTGGGCCTGCTGGGCTTCGAGCGCATCAAAGAGTATTTCCTGGTGGCCGACCCCGCCGAAGAGCCGTTCCTCTGGCTGCAGGTGCCCCACGATGCCAACCTCGCGTTCCTCGTCGTCGCGCCCCAGCCGCTGCTGCCCGCCTACAAGCCCGAAATCAGCCCCGAAGACGTCGCCTTCCTCGGCCTCGCCAGCGCCGCCGACGCCGCTATCCTTAGTATTGTGACGGTGCGCGGTCCCAACCAGGCCACCCTCAATCTCAAAGGCCCCATTGTCCTGAACCGCCGTACGCTGGTCGCCAAGCAAGTCATCCCGACCAACGCCACCGATTACTCTGTGCAGCATCCGCTGCCCGTGGTCCAATCTTAACCCCTGCCACCTGTGCTCATCCTCTCTCGCAGACTCAACGAATGCATCGTCATTGACGGCCGTATCACCGTCAAAATCGTCCGGGTGGAGGGCGAGGTAGTCAAGCTCGGTATCACGGCGCCCATGGACGTGCCGGTTCACCGCCAGGAAATTTACGAGGAAATCCAGAAGAATAATCTGGAGGCCCTCACGCAAGGACGCGCGGCTGTTTCCGCGTTGCCCAAAGTAACACGACCGAAAAGTAACACTGAAACGACCGTTTAACACACTAACAGTAGAATAAGGAGAAAGACACTACTATGGTTATCAATAACAACCTCGCGGCCATGGCCAGCAGTGAGAACCTCAGCGCCAGCCAGTCCCGCCTGTCCCGATCCCTCGCCCGGATCAGTTCCGGTTCCAAGCTGCCGTTTGACGACGCGGCCGGCCTGTCCGTGGGCACCAAGATGGATGCCCAAATCCACCGCATCAACGGAGCCAGGTCCAACGTCTCCAACGCCACCTCCTTCGTGCAAACCCAGGACGGCTATCTCAAGAAGATCGGCAAGGCCCTGGACCGCATGAGTGAACTCTCCATCCTCGCCCAGGACGCCACCAAGTCCGACGCCGATCGAACGCTCTATGACAAGGAGTTCAGCGAACTGAAGAGTTACATTGCGACTAACGTGGACAAGGAGTTCAACGGTGTAAGCTTGTTCTCCTCCTCCCCGCTCACTGTGACGATTGATTCCGAAGGTGGGTCCTTCGCCATGCTTGGAATCAACGTGGCTCAGGCACCGTATGCGGTGGTTAGCAATCCCGCCGCCAAGGCCACCATGAAACTCTCCGAACTGGGCATCGCGGGAGGTAACATTATCGGTATCGGCGCTTCCCCCGTGGCTATCTCGGTCAACGACACTTTGCAGGACGTGTTTGACCGCATCAAGACTGCCGATCCTAACATCACCGCCATCCTCAACGAAACTACGGGACTAGTTACCCTGACCAATGCCAACGGCACTCCCGTCGCTCTAACTCAGACTGGAACTGACTTCCTCCAGAAGACCAAGCTGGCTGCCAGTGGGGCCTTGACCGTGGCCGCAGGTGGCTATGCCACTAGCACCGCCAATGTTGGTGCGTCTGGCATTGGCATCGGCACCGTGGCGGCCGCCCAAGCCAGCCTGACCGCAGTGAAGCTGGCCCTTACCCAGCTCGGGTCCGACCGTGCCACCCTGGGTGCCTACCAGGCCCGGTTGGGCTACAGCGCGGAACAACTCGCCATCAGCAAGGAGAACCTCACGGCGGCCAGTTCCCACATCCAAGACGTGGATATCGCGGACGAGTCCACTGAGTACGCCCGGGCCAACATCAAGGTCCAATCCGGCACCGCCATGCTCGCCCAGGCCAATCAATTGCCGCAACAAGTCCTCCGCTTGCTGCAATAACCCGCTCTCGCCGGCCCCTAAACCCAAAACGAAAGTTGAGGTTCAAAGTGCGTAACGCGAATAATAACTATGACCCCCGGGGCCGGAACGACCGGCCCAGCCCCGTGGGTCCGCGCCGCGGACACCGCCCCGGTTGCCACGCTCGCACCGGCTACTCGCCGCGCCCTGGACGTTTCACCCGCCGCACCGCCCCCGCCCGCTCCCGGCCCGGTGCCCTCGCTGCGCCAGCGTTCCGCCCCGACTGCGACTTCAGCCCTCAGCCTTCATTCTTCATCCTTCCCCCAACCGTGCCCGGCCCCGCCGGGCTGGTGTCCACCCTCCTGGCAGCGGCCCAGGCCCACTTCGGCGCGCGCGACTACGAGACGGCCAACGCCTTCCTCAAGCTCATCCCGCAACCCGATACAAAACCGGCCGAGACATGGGAGCAATTGGGCCAATTGCACTTCGCGCTGGGCGAGTTCGAGCCGGCGGGTCAGGCCTACGGCTATGCCGCCGCCTACGCCCCCCGCGACGCCACCTTGCAAGTGCGCCTGGCCCACACCTGCCTGCACCTCGATGACTTGGAGAGTTTCGAGGGCTACCTGCGCCGCGCGCTGGCCTTGGACCCGGAGAGCGCCCCCGCCCTCCAACTGCTGGCCGACCTGAACCGCGACGAAGCCCGCTACGACGAAGCCGCTGGCTATTATGACCGGCTGCTCGAGGCCACCCCCAGCCACTACGAGAATCTCCTTTCCCTGGCCCTGTGCCACTCCTACCTTGGCGACAGTGACACCGCGATGGACTACCTACAGCGCGCCGGGCAGATTGCCCGTGGGAATCTGTCCCCGGCCCCGTCCACCTTCTAACCCTTTCCCCGTGCATGGATGCCAATTACAACCGACTCACCAGTTCCGATCTCCTTCCCGGAGCGCGGACATTCCTGTCCGCTTGGGCGTCCCCCCAAGCTGCGGAAGCGGACAGGATGAGTTTCAACCGGCAAGGAAACGAGGTGAGTCCAAGTGTGCCGGGTCAGGGGACCCGGCCTACAGCAAAGACGCGGTCCCGTAGTGCACTCACCGGGCGGCCCTCGCCAATTTCTCGGGTCAGGAGTTCTGAGGCTGCGGAAGCGGACAGAATGTCCGCGCTCCTACCGCTACCCCGCTAACGACGGGAGAACAATGTGAACTGTGCCTGGCCCAATGAACTCCCCTCAAGCTTCGTCTCCCACCTCCCCCCTTTCCAAGTCAGCCCCAGACACGGCGGCTTTGCTCGACGCCACCCTGCGCTTTGCCGACGCGCATTACGCCTTGCAGGACTGGCTGGCGGCGCGGGATTTCCTCACCCTCGCAGTGCAAATGGCGCCCGACCAAGCGCAGGTCCAAGCAGCCCTCGGCAGCCTGAACTACCAGTTGCAAGACTATCCGGCAGCCATCGCGTCTTTCGCCACCGCAGTCCGCCTCAACGCAAGCGACCCCGACGTGCAAACTCAACTGGCGATGGCATTGCTCCGGAACAAGGAAGTCGGAGCGGCCGAGGCCGCTTTGCTTCGCGCCATCGAACTACGCCCCAATTTCCCGACGGCCATCAAGCTTCTTGCCGATATCAAGCTTGGCCGGGGACGCTATCCGGAAGCCGCGGCCCTTTATGGGAAGCTCATCCGCCAGCATCCGGACCAGGTGGGAGTCTTCCTTTGTCTCGCCAAATGCTTCTTTGGAGTTGGGGACAGCGAAGGCGCGGGGGCCGCATTGGGGCAAGTCTTGACCATTGATCCAAACAACGAAATCGCCCGCGACAATCTGCTCGTCCTCCAAGGTAATACCATTCCCCTATAATAATCGGTAGAAAGATCTGGTAAATGGCCAGGTCAGGGTGTAAACTCTGGCATGGGCAGAAAACGAACGAAACTAACTATTACGGCGGCGGAAACGGTGGCCCTCAAGGCGCAGATCCGCGCCGCTACCGATCCCCGTGACAAGGAACGCCTTCAGGTGGTGCAGTGGGCCACCAGTGGCCAGCACACCATGGCGGACTTGGCCCGGTTGGCTGGCCGCGCCCGGTCCACCATCCAAGTGTGGCTGGGTGATTTTACCGCCGGTGGGCTGACCCGGTTGTTGGAACGGGAAGCTCCCCCCGGCAAGCCCAGCCCGATCGCGGCGGCCGAGGTGCAAACCCAGTTGCAAGCCGGACTCCAGGCCGGCCAGTGGCGCACGGCGGGGCAAGTGGCTGCGTGGCTTAAGGAAAAGCACGGCATCGAGCGGGCCACCAAATCGCTTTATTACTGGCTGGGAAAAGCGGGCGGCGCGCTCCGGGTTCCGCGCCCCTGTCACGTCAAACAGGATCCGGCGGCGGCGGCGGCCTTCCGCGCCGAATTAGAGCAAAACCTTGAAAAACT
>CAINDV010000452.1 GCA_903847485.1 uncultured Verrucomicrobiota bacterium | reverse complement strand
ATTCTCCGAACGGCTCGGCCGGAGCCTCGCCCTACCACGACAGGCGTTTTCATACACGCTCTTAGCCAGCGGTTCGCGGGGTTCGGAGTCCCGCCTTTAGGCGGTCGGGCTAAAAATGAGAACGGCTGCAAAGTAACCGATTGCAATTCCCGGCGTCCGGCATAGAATCCAGCGTTCCCATGATTGACTTGGCGTACATTGACCCCGGTTCAGGCCTCCTGGTGTGGCAGATGATTGCCGCCGCCGTGGTGGGCTGTCTTTTTTACCTGAAGAAGGTCCGCACCTTCCTGTACCGGTTGGTCACCAAGCCGTTCAAGAAGGCGGCCGTCGAGGGCGGCACCCCCAAAGCTCCGGGAGCTTCGGCTGAGAAATGAGTCTCAGCGCATCCTTTCGCGATCCGCACGGCTGCTGTTTTGCGTTCGGCGGGAGAATTCTGCGGGCGGTCAACGCCGAGGGCCTGGACGCGCTCGAATCGTTCTTAACCACCAAGGCCGCGCAACACTTCCTAGCCCAGGGCAGCTTAGCATCATCGCGGCGGCTGGACGCGGCGGAAGTGGTGGAGTTGAAGTCCAACGCGACGCTGGACCAGTTTCTAGGCGGACGGGACGTAGCCGCCATCTTTGAGCACGAGCGCGTGCCTTTTCCGAGTTATCCCACCGAATGGCCCGCGGAGATGCTCGACACGGCGGCGACGCTGACGTTGGATCTGGCCGAGCAATGCCTGACGGAAGGCTGGGGATTAAAGGATGCCACGCCCCACAACATCTTGTTCCACGGCGGTAAGGCGGTGTTCATTGACCTGCTTTCCTTTGAACGCCGTAAGCCCGGCGACCCGCTCTGGCGACCGCACGCCCAGTTTTGCCGGACCTTCTTACTGCCGCTGCTCAGCCATAAACACTGGGGCCTTCGGCCGAACGAGGTGTTCGCCACCCATCGCGACGGATTGGAGCCAGCGGAGGTCTATCGCTTTTGCGGTCCCGTGCGCCGTCTGCTGCCGCCCTTCCTGACGCAGGTGACGCTGCCCACCTGGCTGGGCCGGCGCGGCACGGACGCCACCACTTACCGGGAGCGGATCCTACCGGATGCGGAGAAGGCGCAGTTCATTTTACAGTCACTGTTCAAGGGACTGCGGCGCACGCTGAAGAAGGCCCGGCCGGCAGCGGCCCAGGCCACCACCTGGTCGGACTACATGGAGTCGCACAGTTACACGGACGCGGATTTCATCGCAAAAGAGAATTTCGTCCGCGAGGCTCTGCGCGAACGCCCCGGGCGGTGGGCGCTTGATGTCGGCGCAAATACTGGCCATTTCAGCCAATTGGCCGCCGAGTCCGGGGCCAGCGTGGTAGCCATTGACTATGACTCCGGCTGCGTCGGTCGGCTGTGGCAGCGGGCGCAAACGCGGCGTCTGGACATCCTGCCGCTGGTGGTGGACCTCACCCGGCCCAGCCCGGCGCAAGGCTGGCGGAACCGGGAGTGCCGGAGTTTTCTGGAGCGGGCGGCGGGTAGGTTCGACGTGGTGCTGATGCTCGCCGTGCTGCACCACTTGCTCGTGACCAAGCGCATCCCGCTGGCGGAAGTGCTGGACCAGGCGGCGGAGTTGACGACCGGCACGCTGGTCATCGAATACGTCGGCCCGCAAGACCCTATGTTCCAGAGTCTAACTCGCGGGCGGGAACATCTGCACACCGATTACAACCAATCGGTTTTCGAGCAGGCGTGCGGACGGCGCTTCCGCATCCTCCGGCAAACCCGGCTGCCGGGTGCGGAGCGGGCGCTCTATTTCTGTGAAAAGAGAACGGGGTAGCCCCGAATGACGAAATCCAAATGACGAATGACGAAAGAATGACGAAGCCCGAAGCACGAAACCGGCTTAATCCCGCGCCGGCACTTTGGGATAGACACCATCAATGAAGTCTCAGGTCAAACGCCAGTTAAGGTATCTCGAAGACGCGGTGTCCGCCCTGTCCCTGGCGAGCCTGCTTTTCATCCAATCGTGGTACGGCAACCTTTACGACAGCAGTTTCGGCTATTACAGCAAGCAGCCCGTCACTTCTACGATCCTACTGGCGATGCTCGGCAACCTGCTCGGTTTCACCGCGCTGTTTTGGTTGGGGGCGCAGGTGCTGAGGCGACACCGGAAGTGGGGCTTGGACCTGGCGGCCTGTCTGTTTCTCTTCGTGGCGCTGTTGGCTCCGGTGGAGTTCTTCCGGGTCACTTATCTTGGATTAAGGGACCGCCAGATGCTGGATTTTGCCCGAAGCCTGCTTGGTTTGGGGATCGCGATGGTGGCGCTTGGCGCGTCGATGTGGCGGCCACGCTGGGTGATTCGTACCGTTACGGCTTTGCTCCTGATACTCTCCCCCATGGCCTTCTATGTCCTGGCCCGAACCCTTCTGCTGACTCTTCACCTACAGTTTCTGGCGCCCGCCCACGGCGTCGGGCCACCCCCGCCGCCACTCTACACCAATAGTCAGCCGACCCGGGTGGTGTGGATCATCTTTGATGAGTTGGACCAAAGGCTGGCGTTCTCCCAGCGACCGGCTGGACTCGAGTTACCCGAACTGGACCATCTCTGTAACGAATCCCTGTGCGCCACCAACGCCTATCCCCCGGCCGGTTCCACAGGCGTGTCCATACCTTCGTTGTTGACAGGGCAGGTCTTCCAGACCGCCGAACCATCCAGTGCGGATGACCTGTTCCTGGCGGTGTCGGCCACGAACCCGCCCGTTCAGTTCAGCCAATTGACCAACCTCTTCGACGCCGTCCGCGCCGGGGGCGGCAACACCGCCGTGGTGGGCTGGTTCCATCCGTATTCGCGGCTGCTCCAGCGGTCACTCAATTTTGGTGCTTGGGATGGTGCCGCCCTTGGGCAAATGCGGCACCGCGGCACCTTTGGTGGTGCCCTCAAGGATCAGTGGGGCAGCATCGTGCATGCCCTTTATTGGCGTATCTGGCACCGCCAGTTCTTGGAAGAAGCCATCCGACACTCTTTGGGGGCCGTCACCAACGCGGCATATTCATTGACGCTGCTGCATCTACCGTTGCCCCATGCGCCGGGCCTTTACGTGCCCGCCCAGCAGCGTTTGGTGACCTTTGGGCGACTCTTCCCCCAGGGTTACTTTGACAATTTGCAACTAACTGACCGCGTCCTTGGCCAGTGGCGCGTGGCGATGGAGCAATCCGGCCAGTGGGACAAAACGTGGCTGTTGGTCAGCGCCGACCATAGTTGGCGAAAATCCGCCGCCTATGATGGCCAGCGCGACCACCGGATTCCGTATATTCTCAAGCCGCCCGGCCACGCCAGTGCGATTTGTTACGGACCAGAGCTGAACACCGTGGTGACGAAAGGACTGATCTTGGCCATCCTGCGCGGCCAGGTGCAGGATCTGCCTGCGGCAGAAGCCTGGCTGAAAGCGCGTCCCGGGACGATTCCCAGCTACGACGGGTCGCCGACGGATGAGTAAGTGCGACCGCCTTTAAGTTAGCCCGAAATCCAAATGACGAATGACGAATGAATTACGAAGTCCGAAACCCGAAATCCGAATTGCGCTTCACCAGGACTGAATTACTACATAACAAGGTCGGGAAACCACCCACAGGCTCGTTGTTACCCTGCGCTTTGACGGCCGGCCCCGGGCCGCGATTTCGGATTTCGGGCTTCGAATTTCCCGCATCTTTCCGTTGAAAGCGTCAAAATGAGAATTGCTGGTTCACAGGAACAACTCCGGGCTGACTTTGAAATGGGCGGCGAGTTTGCGGATGTGGGGAGGGTGAGGTTGCGTTCGCCGCGCCGGGTTATTTCCGCACTCTTGAAGGGTGGTCTCGTGGACGGACGGCGGCCCGGCGGGCGGCCAGCTTCACCCTGTTCTTGGCGTAGTAGGCTTGCTGCCGTGCCACCAGCTTCATTTTGTTCTTGGCGTAGTAGGCTTTGGCCCTCGCCGCAATCTTCGCCCTGTTCTTGGCGTAGTAGGTTTGCCGCCGCGCCAACAGCTTCACCTTGTTCTTGGCGTAGTAGGCTTGGCACTGCGCCGCCATCTTCGTCTTGTTCTTGGCGTAGTAGGCTTGCCGCCGCGCCACCAGCTTCACCTTGTTCTTGGCGTGGTAGGCTTGGCGCTTCACCGCAATCTTCACCCAGTTCTTGGCGTAGTAGGTTTGCTGCCGCGCCACCAGCTTCACCCTGTTCTTGGCGTAGTAGGCTTGGCGCTGCACCGCAATCTTCACCCTGTTCTTGGCGTAGTAGGCTTGGCGCTGCGCCGCCATCTTCGTCTTATTTTTGGCGCGGTAGGCTTGGCGCTGCGCCGCAATCTTCACCCTGTTCTTGGCGTAGTAGGCTTGGCGCTGCGCCGCCATCTTCGTCTTGTTCTTGGCGCGGTAGGCTTGGGCACTCGCCACACGGTTCAACTGGGTCTTTTGCACGGCGGGATGCTATACAGCAGCAGAGCCGCCACGCAAGGGTGCGCTTGGGCAGCAATTCTCATTTTGACGCTTTCGATGGAAGGATGCGGGAAATCCGAAGCCCGAAGTCCGAAGCCCGAAAGAAATCCGAAGCCCGAAATCCGAATTGCGCTCCACCGGGACTGAATTACTACAGAACAAGGTCGGGAAACCACCCCCAGGCTCGTTGTTACCCTGCGCTTTGACGGACGGCCCCGGGCCGCGATTTCGGATTTCGGGCTTCGGATTTCGGGCTTCGGATTTCCCGCATCCTTCCATCGAAAGCGTCAAAATGAGAATTGCTGGTCCCACGGCCACCGGAACGGGCACGCACTGGCGGCGCTGGCAACCATCGCCGCACGGCGGCCATGGCAACCATCGCGTTCAGAGCTTGATCGAGCGGGTGGTCTCGACGCGGTGGATGCGCCAAGCGTCTTCGCCTTGGCGCAATTGCAGCCGCAGTTCCTGCACGTCGAAGTCTTTCTCGCCGGTCTGCCGGATGCGGGCGGTTAGTTCGGCGGTGGCAGCTTGGTGGTCGGGGCCGACGGTCACGAGCACGTCGAGGAATTCCACCCGCAGTCCGCGATGTTGCGAGCGCGCCAGTAGATAGACCTGAGTTAGTTCTTCGCGGCCGGTGAAGGTGTGCCGTCCTTCGCCGGGCACGTCCACATCCACCTCTATTTCCGGCGTGAAGTAACTCTTCAAGCGGTCCGCCGCCAGCACGCCAGCGACAAACTTGGCGTCCGCCGGAATGGACACGGTTTCCGCCACGCGGTCCAGTAAGCGGCGAATCTGCCGCTCGTCGCTGGGGAAAAAGGTTTGCCAACCCCACCACAAGGCCGCCGCCAGCACGGCGGCGGCCGCTACTCTAATAAACCATTTCACCATAACATCGTTCCTAGCAGCTTGCGCCGCTCAACTTTGCCAAACACATGCAGTTGTTGATCCATGCCACGATTGTCGCCGATCACAAAGACTTCGTCACTGCCCAATTGGACCGGAGCCACCTCCCAAGGGTCACGCGCTTTAACATAGGATTCGGCGAGCGGTTGACCGTTGATGAATACCGTGCCCCGCCGGATGGCCAGGGTTTCGCCGGGCAACGCGATGATGCGCTTGCAATACATGATGTGCCAGCCGGTGGTGCCCACTGCCACTACGTCGCCGCGACGTGGTTCGCGCAGGAGATAGAGGGGGCGGTTGATAAGGTTCAGGCCGCCGTCGTGGTAAGTCGGCTCCATGCTGACGCCGCTGATGCGCACCGGCACCAGCACGTAGCCAAATATGAACGCCGCGACGGCCGCCAGCACCAGTGCGCGGAAGAGTGTCCGCTTCGGATGGCGGCCGATAAGTAGGCGCTGAAGCAGGCTGGCGGTGGAATTGGACATAGGCGGGGCAGGTTACTAAGGATTCTGAATGACTAAGGACCAGTAGGAATGACGAATGACGAATGACGAATGAAGCCCGAAATCCGAAATCCGAATGACGAAGCACCGTCTCTACCGGGTGACGGCATTCGGGCTTCGTCATTCTTTCGTCATTTGTCATTTGTCATTTGTCATTTGCCTTCACTTGCTGCCACTCGCCAGCACCGTCTGGAAATGCGGCGGTTGTTCCTCACGGGCCACGACGGCGACTTCCACTTTCTTGAACCCCGCCGCTTCGAGCCAGCGGTGTAGGTCGCTTTCGGCGAAGCCCAGCCAGCGATCGCCGTAAAGCTTGTGCGCTTGCTCGAAGTGGTGCTTCAATAGGTCGAGGATCATTACCTGTCCGCCGGGCCGCAGAATGCGATGCGCCCCCACCAGTGCCCGGGCCGGGTCTTCGGCGTGGTGCAACGCCTGACTAAGGATCACTAAGTCCACGCTGGCCGGGGCGATGGGCGGTTCCTGCAAATCGCCGAGACGGAACTCCAGATTCTTCAGCCCCGCCTGCTTCGCCTTGGCGGCGCCAAACGCGACGATCTTCTCGGAGTTATCCACGGCGATGACGTGGCGGCAGCGGCGGACGAGCAATTCGCTCAACAGCCCTTCGCCCGCGCCTAAGTCGGCGACCTCCAGCGGCGGTAAGATGCGCAGCAACAGATGCCCAAACGCCTGCCACGACCGCCCCGGCCCATAGACGCGATCAAAGCGCCCGGCCACTTGGTTGAAGAAGTGCTTCGCCTGGTCGCGCCGCAGTTCAAGCGTCCGCTTGAGATTGATCTGGTCGCCGGCGGCCTCCGGCATCTCACTGGCGCCACGGATGGCGAGTTGGATGAATTCCCGCGCCAGTTCGTCGGCGTGCGGGTTGAGCCGGTAGTAAGTGCGCTTGCCGTCACGGCGCGATTGCACCATGCCGGCCTCGGCGAGCAAGCCCAGGTGCGTCGAGATGCGCGACTGCCCCAGGCCGGTGATGTCCTGGAGTTCATTCACCGATAACTCGTCCCGCTCCACCAGCGCCACGAGGCGCAGGCGGGTCGGGTCCGACAAAGCCCGGAGGCATTTCAACGTCGAAGACATGGTGGCGATTTTTTAGAAAATTTCCAGTTGACGACCGGCGATTCCGATGTATCATCATATCCAGATACGTCAATATGACGTTTTGACAACGACCATCAACATAAATATCGAATGAGCAAACGATTCATCTTTTCCTCCGAGTCCGTCGGCGAAGGCCACCCGGACAAGGTGTGCGACACCATTTCCGACGCCGTGCTGGATGCCTGCCTGACGCAGGATAAGTACAGCCGCGTCGCCTGTGAGTGCTATGCCAAGTCCAACATCGTCGTCGTCGGCGGCGAGATTACCACCAAGGCGAAGCTCGACTACGCCGCCATCGCCCGCGCCGCCATCCGCGACATCGGCTATGTCAACGACGACGACGTCTTTCACGCCGACAAGGTCTTCGTGAACTGCTATGTCACCCAGCAGTCACCCGACATTTCCCAAGGCGTGGACGCCAAGGCCGCCAAGGGTAAGAAGAAAGCTGAGCAGGGTGCCGGCGACCAGGGCTTGATGTTCGGCTACGCCTGCAACGAGACCGAGGAACTCATGCCCGCGCCGATCATGTTCGCCCATCGCCTCGGCCGCGAACTTACCCGCATCCGCAAGACTGGCAAGGTCAAGTGGCTCCGCCCCGATGCCAAGAGTCAGGTCTCCGTGGAGTACTTAGGCGGCAAACCGCTGCGCATTACCAACGCCGTCATCTCTACGCAGCACGCCGCCGATGTCGAGCACGCCGAGATCGAGGAGTTCTGCATCGAGCAGGTTATCAAGAAGGTTCTGCCCAAGGATCTCCTTACCAAAGAGACTCAGTATCTTATCAATCCCACCGGCCGCTTTGTCACTGGCGGGCCGCAAGGCGACACTGGACTTACCGGCCGCAAGATCATCGTGGACACTTACGGCGGTTGGGGCCGGCACGGCGGCGGCGCTTTCTCCGGCAAGGATCCCTCCAAGGTGGACCGTAGCGCCGCCTACATGGGCCGTTACATAGCCAAGAACATCGTGGCGGCGGGACTGGCCACGCACTGCGAAATCCAGTTCGCCTATGCCATTGGTTACCCCGATCCCGTGAGCGTGTTTGTGGACACCTTCGACACCGGCCTGGTGGAGGATGAGGAAATCACGAAGGCCGTCTGCGAAGTATTCAGCTTCAAGCCTGCCGACATCGTGAAGCAACTTAACCTACTCCGCCCGATCTACGGCAAGACCACTAACTACGGCCACTTCGGTAAGAACGATCCCGATCTTACCTGGGAGAAGATTGACAAGATCAACGCCTTAAAGAAAGCGGTGCGCTAAGGCACCCTGCCACCATGAAGCGAATCGTCTTTGCCCAAGCTTTGCCCGGTTGCTGTATCTTCCTCCGTTATGACGACGGCGTGGAAGGGACGGTGGATTTGTCGGACGACGTGGGCAAAGGGGTGTTCGCGGCGTGGAATGATCCGGCGCACTTTGCGTCAGTGCAGATCGAACGGCGGGGAAGAGCGTTGGCTTGGCCGGGCGAAATTGACCTGTGTGCCGACGCTCTCTACCTCGAACTCACCGGACTAACACCGGAAGACCTGTTCCCGGCACTCCGTCAGGAGGCCGTTCATGCCTGAACTGGCGCGATTCTATGGCATCCGCGTTTTCGTCTGTTTCGGCGACCATCCGCCGCCGCATTTCCACGCCGAGTATGGTGAGCACGAAGCCATGTTCGACCTTCGCAATCTGGCCCTGCTCCAAGGCTACTTGCCGGCCAGAGCCAGGGGATGGTTGTGGACTGGGCTGCGCGCCACACGGACGAACTTATGACTGCCTGGCAGGAAGCTTTGGCAGGAAGAACGCCTGGCAAGATCGCTCCGCTGGATTGAATCTTCACTTAACTCCTTAACCCATTGGTCCCATATAACAACTTAACAACTTAACAACCTAACGAACATGTCCACCATCAAACTCGCCCCCTCCCACACCAAGGCTGTGAAGGCCGCCCTCAAGCCCACGCACAAGAAAGGCAACGGTAAATCCAAAGCCTCAGCCCCGGACTTCAAAGTCCGCGACCTCAGCCTCGCCGAATGGGGCCGCAAAACCATCCATGTCTCCGAGCACGAGATGCCCGGACTCATGGCCATCCGCGCCAAGTATGGTCCGCTGAAGCCGCTCAAAGGCGTCCGCGTTACCGGCTCGCTCCACATGACTATCGAGACCGCCATCCTTATCGAGACCCTCACCGAACTCGGCGCGTCCGTCCGCTGGGCGAGCTGTAACATCTTCTCCACCCAGGACCACGCCGCCGCAGCCATCGCCGCCGCCGGTATTCCGGTCTTTGCGTGGAAAGGTGAGACGCTCGAAGAGTATTGGGATCTGACTCTCGCCGCGCTCACGCACCCGGGCATGAAAGGCCCGCAACTGATCGTGGACGACGGCGGCGACGCCACCCTGCTCATCCACAAGGGCTATGAGTTGGAAAACGGCTCCGACTGGGTTAACACCAAGAGCGGCAGTCACGAAGAACAAGTTATCAAAGACCTCCTCAAGCGCGTGCTCCAGGAGCGACCCGGTTTCTGGCACGTAGTCGTGAAGGACTGGAAAGGTGTTAGCGAAGAGACCACCACCGGCGTGCATCGTCTCTACCAGATGCTCGAAGCCGGCAAGCTCCTCGTGCCCGCCAT
>CAINDV010000451.1 GCA_903847485.1 uncultured Verrucomicrobiota bacterium | reverse complement strand
GGTGTTCGCCAAGGACAACAAGTTCGTCCGGGTCAAATCCGGATGGGTGAGCACAAGCGCTTTCATTGGCTTGGAGATTACCAGTCTTCGGCTGGCATGTAAGCGTAATTCCGGCGTTTACTATATACAGCATGTAGGGACGGGATGCGGTCATAGGCGCCATTTTCATGCGAAGTGGTGGCCCAAAGGGCTGGGTGATTCATGGGTAGGCAGCAGGCACCGCCCGGCGCGGTCCCGCACTCACTCTTTTGGCGGGTTCGCCCCGGGCGGTTTCAGGAAACGCGAGTAGAGGAACGATGCCGCGATGGCGATTACCGCCACGCCGATGAAGGCACCGATGAGGTAGAGTTGACCCAAGCTCCACAGGTCGTGCAGGAAGAGCTTCGCCAGCGTCACGCAGAGCAACGCGATCCCCGCCCAGCGCGCCGCCGGAATCTTCTTCACGAAGCCCGCCATCAGCAGCGTCAAGGCGAACAAGCCCCAAGCCACGGAGTAAGTCATGTCGCGGGCGAGGTTGCCGGAGAACTCGAAGGTGAGCGCCCTCGCGCCCGGCTCGGTGTAGAAGTCGGCGATTTCCATGTTCAGCAGCAAGAACGCCAGCACGGTGCCGAGCGCGTTCAGCACGGCTTGGACGTTGCTGCCCATGACTTGGTGTCGCGGCGGCGAGAGCAGCCACGCGCCAGCGAAGAGGCACGCCACCGTGATGCCGTAGGCGTAGAGATACCAGTTCAGGATAGGCGTCCCGGTGCGGGCGTGGTATTCCAGCACCGCCGGATTCAGCGCGAGTCGGACGAACGCCGTGATGAGCAGCGCCAGGCCGGTGAGGCGCAGGCCGTTGTGCGGGACGCGCCGGTAGAGCCAGAGCAGCGCCGCGCCTTCGAGCGCCCAGCCTATGGTGACGAATTGCCGGTGGAACTGGATCGGGAAGATCAGCGTGATGAAGAACAGCGTCGCCCCGCCAAAGAGCGCCAGCAGCGCCAGCCGCTTCGGCGCATCGGCGGGAAGTTTCTTCAACAGGAAAGCAAAGCCCGCCGCCGCCGGCAGCGCCATCGCCGCCGGGAGCAGGCCCATGAAGTCACTGTGCCACGAGGCTTTCACCAAGTTGTGGATCAGGTAGAAATGCAGCGGCAACGCTAGCGCCGCCGTCGCCCAAGGGACGACTTTTTCCGACAGCCTTTGCCAGGAGAAGAACGGTGCCACCGTGAACGCGCCCGCGAAACCGAGATACCACAGCAGCGGCACCGTGGCGGAGGCGGCGTGGAAGTGGCCGAAGTGCCAGGTGTGTTCCAGCGCGAGCACGCAGACCAAGCCCACCGCCGGCAGCCAGTCCAGCACGAGCCAGGCGGTCAGTCCGAGCAGCATCACCACCAGCAGCATCGCCACGCCGAACACCAACGGCGGATCCGCCAGCGGCAGCCGCAGCGTGACCATGATGAGCAGCAGGAACGGCATGATCGCCGACATGGCGGGAAGCTGCTTCGCGAAGTCCGCCTGGCCGATTTGCCGCCAGTGCGCGTCGAGGGAGTTGGTGCCAGCATCGGCGAAGGCGAATCGCTCACGCCAACTGCCAGCCAGCAGGCGCGGCAGGAACGCGCCGATGGCAAAGAACAGCACCGCAAATCCGGCCAGCAGCACCAGCCCCATCGGCAGGCCGGTCATGTCCGCCGGAATATGCACCAGCCAGAAGCCCGCGCCCGCCAGCGTCAGGATCAGCGCCACCGCGATGACGACCGTTGAGGCCGTGATGACGGCTAGCACGGCGATGAAGAGGTCCAGTAGCAGGACGCACGGCCATATCAGGAAGGAAAGTTCCGTGTTCCGCAGAATCGGCAGGAGCACCAGCGCCAGCGCGATCGGCGGGAAGAGCTGCCCAAGCCACGCGGGCTGGGCGTTTGGCCGACGCTTGGCGAGGGCCACCGGCACCAGCGCGTGAAGCAGGGCGAAGCCCATCGCGCCCGTCAGGCCCCACGGTAGCAGGGCGTTGGTGAGATGCTTCACCATCCACACGCCGAGCAGCAGGAAGGCCGCGCCGCCGGCGACGAACTGGAGATTCACCAATTTCTCTTCAATCCACACTAGTGCCAGCAGACACAAATCCGCCAGCAGGATGTAGCCGAAGAGGACTCCGGGCCGCGCGCCGAGCGACGCGAAATCCATCAAATACAGCCCGAAAGCCAGCGCTGCGCACGGCATCACCGCCGCCGCCGCGTTGAGCCAACTGCTGCCCCGCTCGCGCCAGCGCGCCAGCGTGAACATGCTCAGGAACATCGCCGCGAAGCCCAGGAAGACGGCGAAAGCAGTGAAAATCTGGCTGCCTTGGTCGTAGCCTCCCCGCACGAAGAAGTGAAACACCCAGGACGCTTGCACCGCCACCGTGCCACCCGCCGCCAGCAGCGACAGCAAGCCGCAGCTGCGGTTGTCCAGCCAGTACATCGCCAGCCATATCAGGTCCACCAGCAGCACGTAACCGAACAGGATTCCGGGCCGCAAGCCGACCGTCGGGAACGCCATGAGCCACAGCGCGAACGTTAGCCCGGCACCGGGCAGCAGTGCCGCCGCCGTCGTCAACCAGGCACTGCTCCGCTCGTGCTTTTGCGCCAGCGCGAAGGCACCGAGGAACATCGCTGCGAAGCTCAGGAAGACGGCGAACGCCCAGAAGATTTGCCCGCCTTCCGCGAAACCGCCACGCTCGAAATAGTTGGTCACCCAGCCCGCTTGCACCAGCATCGTGCCGCACGCGGCCACCACCGGCAGCGCCCGGCAGCGCAGTTTTTCGAGCCAATACAGCGCCAGGCAGCCCAAAGCCACCAGCAGCAGGTAGCCAAAGATCATCCCTGGCCGCCCGCCCAGCGCTTCAAAGTCCAGAGGCACGAACGCAAACACCAGGGCGCTCAGCGCCATCAAGACCGCCGAGGCGACGAACCATTGATCGTCCTGCTCGCGACGCTTCGCCCAGGCCAGAGCCGCGCCGAAGAGCACGCCAAAGCCGAGAAACACGGTGAAGGCGATGGGGGCTTTGCCCGCGTCGAAGAACTTCATCACCCAGCCCGCCTGCATTATCACCGTGCCGATGGCACCCATCGTGGTGAGGTAATTCCACCGCTTCCGCAACGCCAGCGCGATGAGTCCGGCGTCGAGCAGGGCGATGTAACTGAAAAGCGCGAAGGGAGCATCCTGGCCGGTCCGAAGCAGATACGGCGTGAGGAAGCCGCCCAGCATGCCAAGGATGGCGATGACCAGCGCATCGAACCACGCCGCCAGCAGGAACGCGCCAATCGTGATCGCGCTCATACCCAGGAAGGCCGTCTTTGTGCCGATCAATTGATAGAAGGGGCACGCGCCGAACACCGCCGCGTAGAGGATGACGATGCCGGTGGCGCAGAGCGATTGCGCCGGGATGACGTATTGCTGGCGTCGCAGCAACGTCACGGCGCCGCCCACGAGACCCAAGCCGGTGAGCATTCCCAACATCACGCGGACCCACGGCGGGATGAGGTTGTGCTCGAAGGAATACCGGACGAAAAACGCCACGCCGATGAACAGCGCCAGCCCGCCAATCCAGGCGAAGAGCTTCACGCCCATGAACTGCTCCCAGTCAACCTTGCTCCAATCCAGCTTCTCGAAAAACGTTGGCTCGGCAGGCGCGGGCTTGATCGGTGGACAGAGCGGAGGCACCGGCGGCGGCTCCGGCGGTGGCGTTGACTTCGACAGAGCGTCAAAGCGCTCTGGCGAGCGAAAGGACCGCACCCTTGGCGGTTCTGCAGAAGTGCCGAACACCGGCGGTATTACTGGTGGTGGCGCGGCTTCGAACGCAGCTTCTTCCACAGCTTCGGCTTCCGGTTCCGTCTGCGGCTGCTCGACCGCCTCGCCGTACAGCCAGCTTGCGATGTTTGGCTCCGGTCCCGGCGCGGCCTCCGGCTCAGGCTCGGCCGCCGGGGCTGGAGTCAGCGGCAGTTTAGCCGGCTCGCTGGTCGTGGTGCGACGGGCGAGCAAATCGGCGACCCGCTGTTCGAGGTGGAAGAGGCGGGCGCGCAGGTCGCGGATCTCTGTCTTCCACTCCTCCCGTAAGTTTGCCACCATGAAGTAGAACACCAGGGCGAGAACGAAAACCACGAGCCAGATCATAGGATTCCTTTCGCGGGCAACAGGAGGCCCGCCCTCCAGTCAGTGACGGGAGCCGGAGATTGTTCGTATCGTCGGCACTTCACGCGCGAAGCGTAGCAGCTTAGGCGACCACAAGCGAAATCGAAAAACTGCGGCTCTGAATCAAGATAAGTGATGAGAAAGCAAGGCGAAAGTTCAACGCAGAAACGCCAAGTGCGTGGAGGAAACGCCGGGTGAAGTGACCTTGCAGTTCTTAATGCTTCAGTCAGAGGAATGCCTGTCAGAGGAGTTGGGAGAAACAACGACTTAGGTCATTGCCACGATAATATTGATCCTGACACTGTCCGCCCGGGTGCCTCACGGCGAGCGAGGGCAGCGGAGGTGCGTGGAGCAACTCGTCTACCGGGGATCGCCGAAATAGGACGAGCCGCCAGCAGGCACGTTGGTGCCGCCGGAAATCAGGACCGGATTCTGCTGCCGCGCAGCGAGACCTTTAACCGGGGCGCGGCGTTCACGTCGCTTCAACTTGCCTTGCGCTGGTGACGCGGAAGCGGCGTAAACGCCGCGCTCCCACGCCGGTTCGTGGGGAGCGGCCTGTTCCTTTTTGAACTGCTCAGGGAACATGAACCTACCCTCCGTGGCGGAAGGTTCATGGAGAGTCCCGTGTTCCTTGCGGACCTGCTCACGGACCATGAACCTCTGCGTCCTTTGCGCCTCTGCGTTAAAGCGGGTCGGGTCTTCAACGCCGAGACGCCGAGACCGCAGAGTCCCAAGCCAACCCTCCACAACCCACGCCGACACGAATGGTGGCGCTCCAACGGGAGGTTCATGGGAAGCGGCCTGTTCCTTTTTGAACTGCTCAGGGAACATGAACCTACCCTCCGTGGCGGAAGGTTCATGGAGAGCGGCCTGTTCCTTTTTGAACTGCTCAGGGGACATGAACCTAGATTCGGCATGTTCTCAGTGTTGCTCAAAATTGCTTGTTGGTGCATTTTCACGCCGGTAGAAAAACACATTCCGCACAGTGATAGCAAGCCTTTACTCGCAATATGGTGCAGGGGTGCGAAGTTTTTTTCGTGCGGTTTTGTGCGGCAGTCGCAGCCTTGTGCGGCAACTGTGCGGTAACTGGCAACGGCCAAAATCTGTGCGCAGTTTGTGCGGTAACTTTGGGAGGTTTTCCGCCTCTAGCGAGCGGACACCTTTTTGCCGCCCCTTGCGCCAAGGCGGCAAGGGAGGCTGACGCCAACCGCAGACGCCGGACGCCATAACCGGGACGCCCGGCGGACGCTTCACGGGGGACACTTCCGCGCCCGGTGCCCGATTTCCAGCTTGTTAAGGCGGATAACCGGACAAAACCGCGGCGGACGTGCGGACGCGGTGTCCGGCAATCCCCTGCCATGCTGCCCAAAGGAAACCCTGTCCGGGCGTCCGGGTATGGGCGCGGGGTTATCGGTTAGAGGGCGTCAGGACCGGTGATAAGCCGCCTTGTCTGCCGCTCCGGGCCGGTGTGGGCCGGTGATAACGGCGGGCCGGGCCATCGCGGGGCCTCAATCAAGGCGAAAATGGCCGGTTTCCGCTGTGTTTCGGGTTAAGCCTGCCGGGCGATAACTGACGACGGGACCGGGGTTAGCTCTCTGCCGCCGCTCGCGGACTGGGGGCGCGGAGCGTGACTGTGGGAGCTTCACCCAAGACGAAAGGAGCGGGTTTCCGCTGTGGGCCGGGTTAAGTCTGTCCGGCGATAGCTAGCGACGGGGATGGTGTTCTAAAGCACTTCGCCCCAACCGTGGGCGGCGATCATAGTGCGGACCAGTTGGCCGGCCCGTTCTTGGCCGACCGCGCCCCGCCGGGTGGTGAGTTCGCCCTTGGACACGGCATAAATCACGTCGCACTTGCAGATTGTAGGCCAGTCCAGGCCGTCGGCATTGTCGAGCAGGATTTCCGTCGGCCCCGGCA
Source organism: uncultured Verrucomicrobiota bacterium (assembly GCA_903847485.1). GTDB lineage: Bacteria > Verrucomicrobiota > Verrucomicrobiia > Limisphaerales > JAJXZI01 > CAINDV01. Next base: position 7,963 of record CAINDV010000451.1, on the reverse strand, counting down.
GCCGTTTAGCCCGTTGCGAGGAGCACATAACTACCTCCACCGGCGTCTTGCGGTCGGCCCGGTCCCGATGTGAGACCACTACGCAAGGGTGCGGTTCCGGCCAGCCCGGCGGTTGCCAGGAATAGATCTCAAAGGGCTTCATTCTTCAAAGGGAGGAAGGTTGCGGGCACAGTGTTTCGCGGCGGCTTCCGCGAAAGCGTCCATTTCCGGGTCGTCGGGGATGCTCGCCACGGCGGGAATGACGATCAACTTGTAATTCCGTTCCGGGCGATGCACCCGGACTATCCAGGTATCCTCCCCCAGCGGTTGGACCGTCACGGGCGAACCTGCCGGACACTCTACCGGCATGGTCAACCGGCGTCGGCTGTCTATGGTTGCGGCTAACATAGTGGGAAAATCCCACCAAACCCGCCCAAAGTCAAGCCGTACGCCCAGACGCCTGCAAAAACGCAAAACCCGTCCGCCGTGTCCGCCGCCGCCTATTTTAGGCGGACCATCGGACGTTTAGCCACGGATTGAACACGGACCAACACGGAAAGGGAAAACGCGGATTTCTGGTGGAAACCGGCGCGGGAACTACCCTGGCAGCGCAACGGATGGCGGGGCGAAACGGCTGGCCCGCCTGACGACGGGAGGTTACAGTGGCGCAACCAAATTCAAACTATGAAATACCAGATTGCTGCTTGCGGAGTTCTGTTGGCGGTGGCGGTGGCTACCGTGCGTGCTGAAATCGTGACAATCTTTGCCGCGGGTGATCCCGCTGCCCCGGAAAGTTATTATCCGCGGGCAACCTCCTCAGCCTACACCAATACATACCGACACCAAGCGTTCAGCTACGCACACCTTGCCTGGACCAATGTTTTTTTCCTCACCAACTGGACCATTACGATCAGGGCAGGCGAGGCATGCAAGCTGATTGGGTGTATCGGAGCAGAAGTAGTATATCAACTCGGTTCTGACACGAATCGCCCGTGGCGAACTCTTGCCACTACGTACGAAGTGTTTGCCCTTGTTGGCCCTGTGAGCGTAGCTTGCTCAGCCTTTAACTCGGACCGCAGTTGTGCCACGTTTTCAATTACTCGCGCGGAGGATTTCGCCTACCCGTCGAACCTGCTGGCGGTTGAGCCGGATGCCGCCGGCCCGGTGGCGATCCGGATGGAGAGTAGCACCAACCTGGCGGATTGGCTGCCGGCCTATCCCGGAACTTACGGCGTCGCTTCGCAGATGCGCTTCTTCCGGTTGCGGGCCACGCGCAGCACCCTTGACACTCCGCCCGGGCCGTAGCCCAAAGGAAGGGCGGCCACGTCCAGGCCAGCGTTGCGGTTCGGGTTCTACGGCCGGTGCCGACGGCAAGCCTTCTCTGCTGCGGTAGCCGCGTGGTAGGAAACTCCCAAAACTACCCACAACGTCCAACATCCCCCACAAGTCATGTTGGTGGTTGTGGGTGGTTGTGGGTGGTTTTTGAAGTTGCTGCTGTAAATTTGGCCTTCCCGGCGGTTCGTGAGCGCAATTCCGTTTCTTCTGCCGCGTCCTTTTCTTGGGCCACAAAACAGAACCGCCCGTCAGGATGCCAGCGGCGGCCTTCCCGGTGGGCGGTATCAGCGGTAGTTGCGTTAGGATGTTTTCGGCGGGAAAATCCGATAGTGCGATGTTCCGCCCCAGTTTGTTTTCGTGACGCGGGTTGGTGCTACATGGTCGGCCAGTTCGGTCAGCATCCGGCCTGCGGCCTGTTGGTTGGTGAAAATGCGGTCTAACATGCCGCTGCTATCCTTGCCGCGCAGGGCGCGCTCAAAGTCGGTTGCCGAACCTTCCCATTTGTCTTTGTAGGCACCACTGAGCAAAGAGAGCGAGTCTATCAACTCTAGCAGGCGCATTTCTGGCTGCATGTCGCGCAGAGCGGCGAGCAAGTCAGGATGCCGGAGCAGCGCCACCCGGCTGCGCTTGTTGAGTTCGAGTTCGTCAGGCGGATGGTAGCCCAGCAGGAACGCGGCGAACGCGGGAAGCTCGCGGCGTAGGGCTTCCGTCCAGGCGGAGTTCTCTTCGTTCGTTGTGGGCAACCCTTCCGCCTTGCGGGCCTTCAAGATTATCAGCTTGTCATCCAGGCCAGGCGACAATGCCGGGCAAACCTGCAAACCTGAGTCGTCATCATTCCCAGCAATGACTAACCGCCAGAAGGGCCGGAGCATGAGTGCGTCCGCGCCCTTGCCTTCCAGGCGTTGTTCTTCCTGCCAGATCAAGTTCTTGATGGCCTCGCCACGTTGGCGACGTTCCTGCAAATTCGCCGATGCCCCTTCATCGTCCATCACGAGCAGCCCTGCCCCGAACAAGTCTTTGTTGAACTTCCCTTCGCGCAGGAACTTCATCGGCTTTCCCTTCCTGCCACCGAACAGCGGTTGGAGAACCAATTCAATCAGGGCCGTCTTGCCGCATTCTTTTGGGCCGAAAATGGCGAGCGCTGGGCAGTAGCGGAACTCCCAAGGGCCGGGTTCGGTCATCCGCTGCCAGAACGCGCGGAATGATGCGCTGGCCCATGTGTAGAAAACCGCAACCTGGGGCTGGCCTTCGTCGGCAAGCTGAGTCTCCATCAGTCTGCGGATGACGGGCCAGTCTCCTGGCCTGGGTTCAATCAGTCGCGGTGATTCCGTGACCAGGATGCGACCGCACGCGGTTTCGTGGCATCCCGCCCGATACCCTGCCAGTGCGCCAGCATAGGCCACGGCGCTGTGCTGGATGACATAGAGCATGGCGCGGTCTGCCGTTGTGTTGCCCTGCGGGTCTTTGAAGCTTTTGTTGAATCCATGCTCGGCAATCAGGCTCTTGGCGTGCCCGTCCGATAGCCGGCTGAAACCACCTTGCCCGTTCGGACCATACCACTTTGACAGCTCGGCGTTGTAGTAGATCGGCAAGGCTTTGACAGATTCATCGTCGGCGATGTGGACCAATCCCGCCGCGTTCACGCGCTCTGCCGACGGGGCGGAGGGCGGCGCTTCCTTGGTGGCGGGTCTAGGTTTGCCGGGCGGCGTTCCATTTCGACCGCTCGCGGTTTTGGCCGGGGTCAATTTGGACGGGCCGACCGGGCGAGCGGCAACTTTGGAGGCAGGTTCAATCGGTTTGGTTTTCATGGAAAAAGAGTCCAGAGGCAGCGGTGTTCCTCGAAGTCGTCCGCGTGAATCGCGGCAAGATCGTTGAAGTCCTTGACCGGCTCGCCGTCGGCACGGCGTACGGCCAAAGTGAAGTGGTCCACGGCGGCACCAGCTTCGGAAAGTTGCGCTGTCCATCGTTCAACCGCGGCATCTCCGGTGTCATCAAGGTGCGGAAAGATGCGGACGCGCTTGCCGGCGAATAGGGGGAGGGCTTCCGCGTGAATCCGAGCGCAACCGCCTAGCATGGCGACCGGAGCCACCTCGAGCTCGCGTTCCTCGGCGGTGATGAAGTGACAGGCGGCGAGTAGATCAGCGCCACCTTCGCACAGGGCGACGATGGGGAAGTCTGCGGCCTCGCCGATGCCGATAGGCCATGTGCCTTGACTACCAGCCAGCGTCCACGCCTTCACGCCATCGGCCCACGGCACACCATCAAGGCGGCGGGCCTGCGCTACCCGGCCGGAAGTGTCCAGGATGAACCAAGCCCGGTGGCCTCGGTAGTCACCGAAGCGCAACAAGCCCTTGGCGCTCGCCAGTGCTACGCCTTCGCGGCCAAGTCCACGAAGCTCCGCCAGTTGCGCTAGTTCTGCCGCCGTCCCGGGCTGCAGCACTGGCAGAGACGGTCGCTTGACCGCTGGGGAGGGTGAAGTGAGCGGATGCCACTGCGGAGCGCCCTGACGGGCCGTAGCGAACTCCTGGCGCGGGGTGGTCCGGCGGTAGGCGTCCGCGAGCTTGTGTGCGAGCTCGGCTTCGGACCACGCGGGTTGGCAATGAGTAAGATTCCAGCTTTTTAGGATCTCGAACGCTTCCGCCTCGCCCAGGCCAAACTCTACCAGCCTGCACGCGGCGGCGAGCGTGGCGCAGTGGCCGCCGCTCCCAGCAATGGCCGGTTCCATCTTGGCGAGATACGCCGATGCTCTGGTGCCGGGGGGGTTCACAGAAGGAACATCTCGGGCGGAAGTCCCGGGACGTAGGCGACGGCCACGGGCTTGCCACTGGGCGGTGCCATAACGCACAGCAGACGCTTGCCGGTGGTTTCCACAATGCGTTGCCAGACTGCTTGCACCCAGGCGCAGTACGCCGGCCAATGGTGCGCAGTGCGCTTTCCGGTCCAGACGAACACAACTGCGCCAGGAATCTTGGCGGCGGGCAGGGTGCTAACCGCTTCCCAGTCAACCTGAGTAGAACAGCGAACGCCGTCGCCGAGATCCAGAACGAAGACCTCCGGTCGTGGACTTGACTCTGGGGCGGCGGTGGTGTCTTCTTGCATAGATAATTGCATAGGTTCCGCGCAGTGTGTTTGGCCACCGCTGCGCGGATTTTTTTTGGTTCAGTAAGGTTTCTTTCCCCAGCCGTTGCCGTTGTCACGGGGATTCAAGCGGCGAACCAGGTTCCGCTCCGCTCCGAGGGCCGCAGTGGGCGGGCATAGTCTCACCGCTACTTCAACCCGTTCCCGCTGATAGACTCTGTGCGGTCGGTCGGGAGAATCTTTCCAGTCCCAAAAATGGCGCTTGATCGTTTTGGCCAACTGTCCCTGGGACATACCCACGTAGAGCACGACGCCGCTTTCCCGGTTCCTTACGACGTACGCGCCGGACTGGTTACGGAGATCGTTCAGCCAGGGCTGGAACCGGTCTTGTGCGTCGCAGGGCGGGCGATAGACCAAGCCTTTCAACGCGCGCCTCCGTTCTGCCTGCGGAGCAAGGCGGCTTCCACCGATGGCCAGTGGAATAGCACGCGCCGGCCTCCGGGGAGCCGCACGCACGGTATCTTACCGGCTTCGCGCCAGGCGAACAGCGTGCGCCGTGACACTTGGAGCCGCTTGAGCATCTCCGTCTCGGAGATAAAATCCGCCGGTCCCGGCGGGGTTTTGGGGGGTATCATATCAATCCTTGGCGGTGGTTACTGCCTTCCGAGGTTTTGGGAACTTCGCTTCAAACTCAGGCAGGCCAATGCGGATGCTGTGCCGCATCACGTCCGCCTGTGAAAGCGATGTGGTTTTGCACGCGCGCCGGATGTCGCGGTGTAGGTCATCCGGCAGACTCAACGGGTATGTCGTAATTTTCATCGGGGCGTAAAATAACGTAAGCCGCCTATGGGTGCAAGAAAATACTTGGAATATTTCTACGCTGTCTTACGCTGTTGCCATGCAAACGAAACTCCTGAACATCCCGGTGGCAATGGACAAAGACTTTCTCGCGGCCATAGATACGGCGGCGGCAGAGTTGAATGATTCGAGAAGCGGCACCATGCGCCGGGCCATCCGCGCCGGGTTGCCCTTGGTCACACGCGGCGGGGAAAGCGTGCGGATGAGCGGGGCGGTATCGGATTTTGTTGGCGAGCTGGCCAAGCACTACAACCGGACGCGCGAAAGTATTTTGGTGGAGGCGGTTGAACGGGGCATTCGCGCGGTCGAGGCGCACGCCATGTATAACGCGCCGGAAGGCAAGGAGATGGGGGAAGGAATGATTCAGGCGATGCTGGGCGCGAATCCCGATACCCAACCGTTGCGGATCCAAGTGCTAAACGCCAAGCGTGAACGGGGCGCACTGGCAATCCAGCTTGCGGATTTGCTCCAGCACTGCCCCGAGGCACAAGAGCGCAAGGAAGTGATGGAGCGCCACCTGGAGCTTTACCGCGCAGTTTATGGTAGCTGGCCGTCCATGGTGGGCAGCGGTGTTAGCACAGCGGAATTACAGAAGCAGATCATTGACGAGCGGACCAGACGCGAGAATTTGGGTGCGGTCAGCACAGCGGAATTAAAGAAGCAGATCGTTGACCTCGAAAGCAAGCAACGCGCAAACGCTCCGCAAACTCCCCCCAAACAGTCCCCAAAGAAAGCGGCCTCACGCTGAGGTTTGCTTTGCTGGCGCGGTTTGGAACCATTTCTCCGCGTCCGCCTTCGTCGCCAAGCCTTTGTAATGGGCATGAATCATGGCGGGTGAGTTGCCCGCTTGTTGCGCCGTCAAATTCTCGTTGGCATGGAGCGCGAAATGGTAGGTGCAAAAGGCGTGGCGCAGTCCGTTCTTCCGGGTCGGGATCTCCAAGCTGGCGCGCAGCTTGACGAACTTGCGCCCGAAAGCTTGCAGGCCAGGGGGATACACCTTGCCGGTCGTTTCGCGGCAGGGCAGCAGCCAGGCGGCGAGCGCGGGGCAGACTACCACCAGGCGCCGCTGCCGGGTCTTGGCCTGGCGCGCGGTGATTTCAAGGTGTCCCTCGACGCGCCAAACGTCCGCCCAGTCCAGGCGCATGATTTCCTCGACGCGCAGACCGGCCAAGCCGGCGATGGCCAGCACGGGGAGTAACTCGGCTTCCACATGGTCCAGGAGCTTGCGCAGTTCGTCGGGGCGGAAGAAATCGGTGTCGCCCGCCTCGACGGTTTCGCGCGCCAGGCCGTCGGCTTCAAACAGGCGATGGTTCACGGGCAGGTAATCCTGGCGTGCCGCCCAGGCGAGGAACATCCTGACCGCCGCGCGCCGGTCGTTACGGTTCTTTGGGCCAACGGCGGTGAACGGTTTGATGTAGAGGTTCAGATGGTCTTTCGTCAGATCGCAAAGGGCAGTGGCCGGGAACGTCTTGCCGAATTCCCGCAACCATGAAGAAACGTGTGTCTCGTAGCTGGCGGAGAGTTGAGCGCGCTTGCCGTCTTTGGCCTCAGCCTTGTGCCGGCGGCCGTCCAGGAACTCTTCGACGGCTTCGGCAACGTCCTTGCGCCGGACGGCGGCAACGGTCTGCACGAATCCCTCGACCGCCTCCGCCAGACTCCGCCCGTTCAGTTTTTCCAGCGCCCCGACGTAATCCGACACGGCGGCGAGCAAGGAGAACCGGCGGTCTGTGGACTGGCGGAAGGTTTCGAGCCGTTCGAGCGCGGCGAGCGCGTCGCGGGCCTGGCCGCCGGTGAGCGCGGCGGCCTGGGAGCCGTCGGCAATCTCGCGCACCAGCCGCTCGGCCTCGGTCTTGGCTTCGGTGTAGGACTTGAAGCTGCGAGCCATGCGCTTGCCCGCGACGTAGTACGCCAGCCGGTAGAACTGGTATTTTTCCGTTCGACCGTAGATCGTCGCCTCTACCCGGCGAAACCGTATGACTTTGGGAAATCTCACTTTCAGCTTTTCCGGGGCCGCCTGAATCTGTGCGGGAGTTGTGCGGTAACTGTCAAAATCTTCAAAAACCCCAATAAAAGTGGTGCGCACGAGAGGACTTGAACCTACCCTCCGTGGCGGAAGGTTCATGGAGAGGAATGGCAGGTCGCGCCTCGGGCCCCGGTGAACACATTCGCCATTACAGAGGCGTTCCTCTTGCAGTAGTTTCTGGTCAGGCTGGTTCAGGGTGGGCCGTACACCCGGCGGAGGGGAGCCAAAACCACTACCAACTCGCGTAGACATCGTTTTGAATGCGGCATGATTTCACTTGCCGCAGCCACGCCAACCGGGGAACTTCCCGGCGCGTCGGCGCGGCGTCGCGCCGGAATGGTCGGTCTTTCGGTTCCACAAATGAGCATCTCGAAACAGCAGTTGAATCGGGCAATCTGGTTTTCGCTGGCCGCCTTGGCCGCCGTGCCGGCCTTCGGCAAGGAGGAGTCATCCCTCCGCCCGGCGGCGGCGGCGGCAGTGTCCGCCGATCCCAACCTCCAGCGCGCCGTGCAGGCGGTTTATCCGGCGCTGGTGCGGGTCCATGTCGTCGTCGAGCAGGGCGACGATGGCCGGATGCAGAAGCAGCGCGCCAGCGGCAGCGGCACGATCATTTCCCCGGACGGCTACATTCTCAGCAACCACCACGTCGCCGGCCGCGCCACGCGCATCACCATCCGCCTGGCCAATCGC
>CAINDV010000450.1 GCA_903847485.1 uncultured Verrucomicrobiota bacterium | reverse complement strand
CCTGCCCGAATCCGTCTGCCGCCATTTCTCCAAACGCCACACCACCATCCAGCAAGTCATGGCCGAGCGCGATGTCAGCGGCCCGGTGGCCGCCAAGGTGGTCACGCGCGAAACCCGCCCGCGCAGGGAACGGCCCGACTGCTTGACCGGGAAGGATGCGGTCATTACGCTGCAACGCATGAAGCGAAACTTGTTAGGCAAGCACCCCGGCTGGCAGTTCTGAATGGCTGACGTGTTTTCCAAGCAGAAGCGCTCGCAGGTGATGGCGGCCATCCGGTCCACCGGCAACCGCGCCACCGAGTTAAAGCTTGCCGCCATCTTCCGCGCCCACGGCATCACCGGCTGGCGGCGGTGCCAGCGGCTGCCCGGCAAACCCGATTTCGTCTTCCGCAAGCAACGCCTCGCCGTCTTCGTAGACGGCTGTTTCTGGCACGGCTGCCGGTGGCATTGCCGAATGCCTGAGAGCAACTGCGACTACTGGCAGCTAAAAATCAACCGAAACAAACAACGTGACCGCGCCACCACAAAACAGCTTCGCCAAGCCGGCTGGCATGTGCTGCGATTCTGGGAACACGCCCTGCAAAGCCATGAGCTAGTGGCGCTCAAGACGATTTCGCAGTTGAGGCGGGGCGGCGCAAAGGACTAAAGTGCCGTGGCAGATATGGTTGAACACAACAACAAAACCTTTGCGGAGTTTTTCGCCGGCATTGGCCTCATGCGGATGGGGCTGGAGCGTGCTGGCTGGCACATCGTTTTTGCGAACGACATTGACGACGACAAGTGGCAGATGTACCGGAACCATTTCAGCAACACCGGCGAATTTGTTCTTGGCGATGTCCACAAGCTAGACGCGGCTGCCCTGCCCGATTTCGCGCTCGCCACAGCCTCCTTTCCGTGCAACGACCTTTCGCTTGCAGGTGCCCGCAAGGGACTCGCCGGTGAGCAGTCTTCGGCATTCTGGGGTTTTATGGACGTCGTCACGAAGCTCGGAAAACGCCGCCCGAAAATCGTGCTGCTCGAAAATGTCACAGGGTTCCTGACATCCCATGACGGAAACGATTTCCGAGATGCGTTGCTCGCGCTGAACGGCCTTGGCTATGCCGTTGATGCTTTCATTATTGACGCCCAACGTTTCGTTCCACAAAGCCGCCAGCGCCTATTTGTGGTTGGCACTCAGTGCAAGGACACCTCAGCCCTCAGCGACACGCCGCAGTTTTTCGAGAGCGATTCCCGTCCTGCCGCCTTGGCGGATTTCATCCTTTGGCACCCTGAAGTCAACTGGAAGCTTCGCCGCCTTCCGCCACTTCCGCTCCCGACGGCCAAACTCTCAGACATAATTGAGGATCTCTCGCCTAACTCCAAGATGTGGTGGAGCCGCGAGCGCTGCGACTATCTCCTAAACCAGATGAGTCCGAAACACCTAGCCACAGCCCAGGAGATGATCAAAGGCACCCGGACGACTTATGGCACAGTGTTTCGCCGTGTCCGCAACGACAAGTCTATGGCGGAATTGCGAACCGACGGGATTGCCGGTTGCTTGCGCACGCCGCGCGGAGGCAGCGGGCGCCAGATTCTCTTCGCGGCTGGCAAAGGCCGATTTGCGGTTCGGCTGCTAACCCCGCGTGAGTGCGCCCGTCTCATGGGGGCCGAGAATTTCTCGATCAATGTCCCGCTCAACCAAGCACTATTTGGCTTCGGCGATGCGGTCTGCGTGCCGGTCATTGAATGGATTGGCCGGAATTACTTGAACCCAGTTTGGGAAGAACACTATGCCAAAGAAGAACCCTGCGAGCAGCCCGGTCCCATCACAAGCTACAGCCGGACAAAGCGCCGCTAAGAATGCGCCTTTAGGTCTGCCATCCGATGTCGCCGCCATTCGCAGGGAGATAAGCGCGTTCTTCGATTCCCTTGACGCCCAAGGGCGGAAGATTGGTCGCCGGAAGTGGGGAGTCTATGCGTTCTACGATTACGACGGCGAACCAATTTACGTCGGTCAAACTTTTGAAGGCTTGGGGAGTCGCATTGGCCGCCACCTCACCAACCAGCGCACTGACGCGGTAGCGATGAATGTCTTGGACCCGTTTGAGGTTGCGGAAATCCGGGTCTGGCCGCTGGAATTGGGGCACTTGGACAATACTGCTCAGGAGGAATACCTGGACCGCGCTGAGTTCACCGTCTTCGAGAAAGTGGTGGCGGAGTCAAAGCTCGGGGCCGTGCTGAACGAAAAGCCCCCGCGTGCTGCGGCAGTCGTCGCGCTGCCGGAGGACTACCGTCGCCGCATCATCCCTGACGACATTTTTCCCCACCGCAAGCATCCCGACATCCGCATTGCGCGCCGCGCCAGCACGATTGCGAGTCTGGCCCGCGTAATCAGCGAACGGAAGGTTTCGCGTGGGTTGCGGCAAACACTGCTCACACAAGCCAGGCGGCTGGAACGGTTGGCAGCGGAGCGCCTTAAAGACTTTGCCAAGGAAGACCCCGAAGAGGCTGAGTCTTAAGTCAGCCTGGCGGGCCGCCAGAGACGCGGTGCAGCGAAGAAGGTGCGGCGTGCCGCACTAACAAGGCAGCATGCTGGCGTGGCTCACACACGCCACCCGTTTGCGCTGCCCACAATGCGGTTTCCCCAATCCGGTCAAGGCGCTTTGTTGCGCGCAGTGCCGGAGTGACCTCACCGTCCGCCTGGCGGTGGAGTCGGTCGTGGCCCCACCCCGTCGGCGGTGGCACCGTTTT
>CAINDV010000449.1 GCA_903847485.1 uncultured Verrucomicrobiota bacterium | reverse complement strand
TGCGTTCGGAATGAACGTCACCGTCACATGCGCCGGGATGTTGACCTCGGTGTAGTGGTAAATGCCAGCCGGGTGGTCGGCCATGTCAATAACGGTGTTCGTGGCGGTGGGATTGAACGCGCCATCATGCCCGTCGCTCCCGCTGTTGACCTGGGCGGGAACATTGCCCGCCAGCGCCAGCAGCGCCGGTAGGGCGAGGCTCCTGCCGAGCCATCCCCAGCGCCCAGGGAAGCTCCGCCGGAGCGTCGCCCTACCAAGCGTCGTCCTACCGCTTGTCGCCCGGTGATGGTTTGAGCGCGTTTCCGTTATGTTGGCAGCCAGTGTTTTCATAGATATACTTTCTTGACCCGCCCGCCGCACGGCGGGCCGGGCGCGGCCATCCTGCTCCTTTTGCCACCAACCGCAACCACTAATTCTTTCACCGGAGTTCACGCAGCGCAGACTTCCCCGCCGGCTAACTTGAGCCTTCGTCCGTCCGCCCCCGGCTCCGCCGGAGCGTCGCCCGGTCGGGCCGTGGGTCTTCGAGGTATTGGTAAGTGGAGTTTTCATGGTTGGTCGTTTGGTAGTGGGTAACTCAGCCGTATCTATTCAGTAGCAACCACGAAACACACGAAATACACGAAAGAAAACCGAAGCCAGGCTGGAGGCCAAACCCGGATCACCTGCCTCAAATTCCAATCACCATTCAGTGCTCCGCTCCCCGCCTCGCGAAGCAGTGTTGCCGCCTTTCTTTACCGTTGCACGCGGCGGTTGTTTCAGGTTCAGAGGTTGGTGGACATTCCCCGCTCCGCAGTCAGGCTTCACTCGTCCCTCGCTCGCCTCGACTGCTCCGCTCAGACTGTTCTGCTCACGGCTGACCAGGGGAGAGGACGGAACGGAACCCTAGGGCGGTGTCCCGGTACGTCGGGTAAAGGTTGTAGCGGTTCGCCGCCCGGCAGTCGATCGCGTAGGTGTACCAACTGCCGCCGCGCATCATGCGGGACGAGCCCGAAACAGGCCCATGAGGATCGGTCGCAGGCGAGGCTGTGTAGCTCCCCCACCAATCCCACGTCCACTCCCACAGGTTACCAGCCATGGCATAGAGGCCATAGCCGTTGGGCGCAAAGTAACCCACCGGACTGGTGTAAGGATAGACTCCATCGTTGAACGCTGGGTTATAGCCGATCGTTGGATTCAGATCGTAGGCGTGGCCGCCAGCCGACGCGGGGTAAGCGTAGTAGTTCGCCCGGCTCCAGGTAATGGTGTTGCCCCATGGAAACCGCTGCCCGCTGGCTCCGCCCCGCGCCGCCTTTTCCCACTCGGATTCCGTCGGCAGCCGGTAACCGCTGCTCCACTTCACCCAGTCATTTTGCACGTTGGTCTGCCCCGTGCGGTATACCGTCGTCTGCGCCGCACTGGTGTAATACGCCGACACCCGGCTTTCCTTCTCCGAGCGCGCGTTGCACCACTTTACTACGTCATACCAACTGACGGTGTGGACCGGATGGTTCGTCGCCTTGCCGGAACCGGCATTGTCGAAGGTGTAGCCGTGGGTGTTGGCCCACACCCGCACTTCGTCCCACAGCGCCTTCGTTACCTCATACTTGTCCATGTAGAAGGCACTGATCTGGTTCGTGTGGAGCGGCAAGGCAGAGGTAACGCCATCCAAGTTGTCCCCCATCGTGAACGGGCCGGCCGGGATCAGCACCATGCCGGCGGGGGCCGGTGGGTTCGTGGGCGGCGGTGTGCCCCGCACCCGGTAGAACATCGGCACGCTGACCCGGATCGCCCCGTTGGAGTCCGCCGTCGCCGTGGCCAACCCCGCCCAGGAATTCGTCCACGGCCCCGTCACCGCCGCCGCCCATCCCACGCTGGCCACCGTGCCCGGTTGCAGGTTCGTGCAGACCAACTCACCCTTGCGTCCAAAGGACGCGATCACCGGGGCCTGCCCCAGGGCTGGAGCCGCTTCCAAAACTAGCGCCACAGCGCCAGCGATCATCATCAACTTGAACCAGTTCTTCATACTCGATGTCACTTCAGTTTGTTGCTTGGTTTTGTTTTCGTCGGTGCCACTCACGGAACACATCGAAAGGCAACGGCACGGCCAAAGAATCGGTCAGTGGACGGGCAGACGCAACCCAGAATCGCCGCCAGCCGTGGGCGTAAATCAGTTTCCCACCAGCAATGGAAAACTTCCCAAAAACCCGAAGGGTTTCAATTCGAATAGCCGTGGGTGCAACCCACGGTAGGCGCGGTCACATCGCCTCAACCCCGTAGCGGTCGAGTATCAAAAGTCGGGTTAGTACCCATGCATCCTCGTCTTGTTGGCCACCGACTCAAGCCGCAGCTTGGGCCATGATCGAATTCGGCGCCGGCGGTTTGCGCCAAAGGAGACGTCGCGCCCGCGAAAAAGTTCGCCGAAGAGCGCCACCTTGGCGTCGGTGGAAGAACGGTGCGTCAGCGTGGAAGCTGTTGCGCTGGCAGCGGTTGCCGGGGGCGGGACGATTTCTGGCTGAGGATTCGACAGCGACCCGAACTGCTCGCGGAAGCGCCGGTTCTCATCGGTCAGGCGAGCGCACCTGGCGCACAGGTGCGCCAATGACTCTCGCAGGCCGGCGTTCCCCAATTCGCTCATCTCAGTTCGAGCGGCAGGCTCATCATGCTTCCACAATGCGCGGCCAGGTGCCTTTCACGCTGCCGTAGTGGCGGGTGAGTTTGGGGAAGTCGGACGATCCCGGGTCGGGACAGACCGGTTTGCCCGCGGCGTCGAGATAGAGGCAGCCGACTTCATCAGAGGGGAGGCGGGGGATAAGCGTCAAAGCCGCAGCAGATGCTTCGAGCCAGCGCTCCTTGAGTTCCTGAAGTGTCACCGTTACTGCCAGTGTCAGGTCGGCAAGATCCCCCTGGGCGATAAACCGCCTGACGCCCGCCCCAGCGGATGTTGGCTTCGGGCGAGAGGCCGGGGTCCTTGCCGGTGCCCACCCAGGCCCGCGCCGCCAGTGCAAGGTGATGCTCATGCAGATGCATAACGTCAACCCAATCACGAATTTCGGGACGACCCGCAAAAGACAGAATCTTGTTCACGGCGACATCCCAAAAATTCAGTCGCCAGCCGAGTTCGGCGTCGGGTTCGATGGGGAAAAAGCGAAAGGCACCGTCGAACACCCATTCGACTTTTGTCTGCCGCTGGCCGCGTTTCACGAGGGCGCGGCGAAATGATTCCTGGGGAGGACCAGCGGCCATCACCTCAAAACCCGCCGCGCGCAACGTCGCGGAATCGCGCTCGCAGGAGTCGGCCAGACTTTCCATGGTGTCGTGAAACACGTCCACATCCTTCGATGCACGAGGAGATCCGGGATGTTGATTGAGAACGGTTGCGCCTGCGGCGTAGCTGTCGGGGTTTCGATTGCTTGCCAGCAGGCGAAGCACTTCACGTTCGAGTTCGCCTAACGGCATAATTCTGCTGCCGTGCGGTATCCGGCCAGCCCGCCGTGTTCGCGCAGGCCCCGGATGACGAACGGAATTTTCTCCTCCGTAATTTCTGCATCTTCGCGATACGACCAGAAGCACAAGGCGTAAAAGTCCTTGAGCGCCTGGCGCGCGAGTTCGAGCCGGCGCTGGCGTCCTTCTGGACTTTCTTGAGTCGTGTTCACGGTATTGCAATTAGAGTCTCGGCGGGCTACGAACAAGCTGGCAAGTCACAGCCCCAGCTTCTTGAAGCGGTTCTTCACTTCCTTGAAGTGGAAGTCCAGCGAGCAGAGCTTCTCCAGTTCGCCAGTTTTGAAGTGCCTGGCCACGGCGGGGTCGGCCTTGAGTTGCTCGACGAAATCCGCGTCGTCACGGCCGGCGTGTTTGACTTCCCAAGTCTTCATGGCGGCGTCCTGGACGAGCTTGTAGGCGGCCTCGCGAGTCAGGCCCTTGCGGATGAGGGCGAGCAGGACGGTCTGGCTGTTCCACATGCCCAGGCTCAAGCCGAGGTTGCGCTTCATGTTCTCCGGATAGACGGCCAGGCCGTCCATCAGGCGCGTGAGCAGGCCGAACATGTAGTCGAGC
>CAINDV010000448.1 GCA_903847485.1 uncultured Verrucomicrobiota bacterium | reverse complement strand
CTGGGCGGCCAACGGCTATCGGTTGCCGACGGAGGCGGAATGGGAGAAGGCGGCGCGGGGCGGGTTGAGCGGGCAACGGTTTCCGTGGGGCGACACCATCTCGCAAAAACTGGCCAACTACAAAGGAAACACCGGCTTTACATACGATTTGGGACCGAATGGTTACAACGCCATTGGGAGCGTCGGGGGAATCGAACCCGCGACGAGTCCGGTCGGCTCATTTGCGGCGAACGGGTATGGGCTGAACGACATGGCCGGGAATGTCTATGCGTGGTGTTGGGATTGGTATGGGACGCCGTATGGGCAACCAACGATTACTAATCCAACCGGACCTACCGGGCCGGAGAGCTACCGTGTGCTGCGCGGTGGCTACTGGGACAACAACGCCGGCTTCACGCGATGCGCCAATCGCTATGCCTTCTATCCGGGCTACGTCAGCCCCGACATTGGCTTTCGGTGTGTGAGGGGGCTTTAGTTTCTGCTCTTTTACTCTTTGTCCCTCTTGCCAGCCCGCGCAGCGGCGAAATTTTTTCAAGAAAATGAGCCAGCACTACGCCATGAAAACGACCCTGCTGTTAGCCACGGATGAACCCCGGACGGCCCCCGGCCAGATGCCTGGCCGCCAGGCTCACCCAACCCACCGCACGGCGGAGCGCCGACATTCTTGTCGGCGTGGCAGCCTGCCGCTACCGAAGCCGACAAAAATGTCGGCGCTCCGCCCCGGCGTGGCTTCGCGCCAACACCCGCCTTTGGCTTTGACACGGGAAGCTCTTTGTTGGGAGCATGGCTGTCACAACGACCTATAACTAACATGAACATCACCATGCTTCGCACTCTTGTCCTGTCCGTCGCGCTGGCCGCCGCTTCCGCTTTCGGCCAAGCGCCCGGCATTATCAGCCATCAAGGCAAAGTCACCGTCGGCGGTAACAGCTTCACCGGCACCGGCTACTTCAAGTTCGCCCTCGTGGATGCCGGCACCACCTACTACTGGAGAAACGACGGCTCCACCGAAACCCCGCCCACCGCCGCCGTGTCGCTCGCCGTCGCCAAAGGCATCTTCTCGGTCAACCTCGGCGATACCACCGTGGCCAACATGACCACCATCCCCGCCAGCGTGTTCGCCAACAGCGCCGTCTATCTGCGCGTCTGGTTCTCCACCAACAGCGCCGCCGATTGGGGCCTGCTCGCGCCCGACCGCCGGATCACCAGCGTGGGCTACGCCCTTTACGCCAACACCGCCGCCAGCGCCGCCAGCGCCGACACCGTCGCCGCAGCCAACCTCACCGGCACGCTGCCCGACGCCCGGCTTTCCGGCAATGTGGCGTTGCTCAACGGCCCCCAGACCTTTACCGGCGAAAAGACTTTTGCCGACGATCTCAACCTGGGTTCCGAAAGCGGCGTTTACCGCCATCTGCGGGTGGGCGGCGGCAACTCCTACGGTTACTTGTATGGCAGCTACGCCGCCTTGGGTGATGGCCTGCACCTGGGATACAATTACTACTTCGATGCGGCCGGCGTCGGCCATTGCTTCGCCCCCGATGGCATGAGTTCCCGGCTCAGCGTGGGGTATGGCCGCATTGACTTGGCCACCGGCGGCGTCAACGCGGCCCCGACTACCCGCTTGACCGTCACTCAGAATGGCAACGTCGGCATCGGCACGTCCCTTCCCTCCACCGCGTTGGAAGTGGCCGGCACGGTCAAGGCCACGGCTTTCAGCGGCGACGGCGCGGCGTTGGTCAACATTCCCGCTTCTGCCGTCGTGACGGTGCCGCCCGGCATGGTGCTCATTCCGGCGGGGGCGTTCACGATGGGAAACTCCATTGGTGATTCCGACATCACTGACGCCGCCACCATGACCATAACGGTGTCGGCGTTTTACATGGATGTGAATCTGGTTAGCTCGAATCAATGGCGGACGATCTATAATTGGGCCACCCTCGTGGGCGGTTACACCTTTGTGAATCCGGGTGAGGGCAAGGCGGGCGATCATCCGGTGCAGACGGTGAATTGGTATGACGCGGTGAAGTGGTGCAATGCGCGGTCGGAGCAAGCGGGGAAGACGCCGGTGTATTACACGGATGCGGGGTTGACGGCGGTGTATAAGACCGGTGTGGTGACGGTTTATGCGAACTGGGCGGCCAACGGCTACCG
>CAINDV010000447.1 GCA_903847485.1 uncultured Verrucomicrobiota bacterium | reverse complement strand
GGAGCACGGCACCTATCAACTCGTCACGCGCTCCGCCGCCGGTCAAAACGCTACTTCGCGGCTGTTGCCCGGCTTCGAGATCAGCATGGCCAACCTCCTGCACGGATCTTGAGACCAGCGACGGGGCCTGGACCTACACGACGACCACGAACCTGCCCGCCGGGCAGCAGGTGGTCATCGAAGTCACCGCCACCGACCGCCCCGACCATAAAGGGACGAAGACGCAGGCGAAGGCCTGAGCCGTAGGACAGGCGTCGCGCCTGTCTCTGACAGGCGTTTGGAACAGCTTCCCCGGACGGACGGGTTATGATGGCTGATAAGCGTCACCTTTTAGTGAGGCAATGGGATAAAGATGGAGACAGGCGCGACGCCTGTCCTACGCCGCTGGCCACGCCTCGGAAAGCAGACCTGAGTTTCTGCTTTCTGCCATCCAAGTCTCCGCTTGCTCGGTTCACATTCAAGGGGGGTGCGGTGCGGTCGCGCCGCTTCCGCCCCCTAATCAGCGAATGCACGCTATCCCGCACGAAAATACGCCACCACCATGGGAGCCTTGCCTGGCCTCTTCCCCAGCCGCTGAGCCTTTGCTGCAACGTATGCCCGTCCACCGCCGTTAGGTGGCTTGTATTCCCCAGCCCGCCGGGATAGATTTACTGCGCCATGAGCTTTGCCGAGATTGAAACTGAACTGACTCATTTGAGCCCGACCCAACTCCGCCGCCTCGCTTTGAAGTCATGGTCGGCGTTTGTGGCCAGGGAACGCGGCCCAGCCGGGGGCCACGAGTGCAACGAGGGAAATCCGGATCTTTTGACGGCACTAGACGAAGCACTGGCCCATGCCGACGCGACGCTGGGACAGGGACAGGCGGGCCACCAGGTTCACGCCCGGTTGAGCCAATGGATTTCCAAGTAATTTTCAAGGACACCTTCCTGGCGGACCTTGAACAAATCGTTAAGGCGATTGCCGTTCATAATCCTGGAGCTGCGTACAAGTTGGGGAAGCAAATAGTTCAAACGGGGGAAAGCTTGAGTTTCTTTCCGGAACGGCACCCCAAAGTCCGGCAACGTCCCGGAGTCAGGCGGTTCATCGTGAAGAAGCATTTCAAGGTATTCTACCGGGTGCTGGCCGCCTCACAAACCGTGGAAGTATTGCGCTGCTGGGATGGGCACCGGGAGTTCGATCCCCTTCTTTAGCCCGGACCTCTGCCCCCGGACCTCTGCTTTCTGCTTTTGCCCCTTCCATTCTGAGTTTCTGAGTTTCGGCTTCTGAGTTTGCCATCTTCCACCCTCCATCCTCGATCTTCGCGTCTGTCAACCGCCTCTGCCCTCAGCTCTCAGCTTTCTGCTTTCTGCTTTTGCCCCTTCCATTGTGAGTTTCTGAGTTTCGGCTCCCGCCTACCGCTTTGCCTTCTCCCGGAACCTGCCCCGAATCAGAAGTTCCAAGCGCGAAACCTTGGTCCGGCGAAACCTCTTCATGCAGTGGAGCATGGTCTTAGTTCAAACCTTGTCAAACAACCAACCAAACACGTTAAGCGATTAGAATGAAAACAGCAGTTGTATGCGGGGCCGGTGGGTTCATCGGCAGTCACTTGGTGAAACGGCTCAAAACCGAAGGCTATTGGGTGCGCGGAGTGGACATCAAAAAGCCGGAATTCTCCCCGTCGGCTGCGGATGAATTCCTCGTGCAGGACCTGCGGGAGGAGGCGAATTGCCGCGCGGCGGTGGCGCTGGGTTTCGACCTGGTGGCCGAAGTCGTCTCTCTCGGCAGCCGGCATCGGGATCGCCTCGAGAAGCGCGACCTCTACGAGCAGCCTGGCGTCCAAGATTACTGGATCATAGACCCCGAAGCCGCCAGCGTGGATGTGCTCTCTCTGGAGCACGGCACCTACCAACTCGTCATGCACTCCGCCGCCGGCCAGACCGCTGCTTCCCGGATGTTGCCTGGCTTCGTGATCAGCATGGACGATCTCGGGTGTGTGACCGTTCAGTAACCCAAAGTTGATAAGCAGGCTGGGCGCTCATTTTGTGGTTGCATATTGTAGCTATACAGATACATTGCCGCCATGAAACCAAATCTCGATTCTCTCCTCCAACAACGGCAGGC
>CAINDV010000446.1 GCA_903847485.1 uncultured Verrucomicrobiota bacterium | reverse complement strand
TGGCTCCGCGCTTACTGCGGGCCGCTTGTGGTTTTCCAACCCTCGATCCCCGGTCAACTGTAATTCACTACGTTCCTTCACGCGTGCAGCCGCTTGTTCGGCAGTTGTCGGCACGCCGTCTTCCGGCGTTCTAACATAGATCCAACTGCGGTTCCAGAACTCCTGCCACCACGTGCAATGCGCTTGCCAAGCCTTGTCCAAACCGGTCTTGCGCTCCTCGGCAACAATACCGTTCAGCTTCTCCACCCATTGTTCTGAGGTGTCGGTTTGCGCGGTTAGCACATGTATGGCAATATCCAGCCGACGGGTCGGCGCTGCTGTTTTCAGGGCTTGCGTAGCCTGGCCGGCCTCGGCCTGAACAAAACCCTTGCCACTGATCAATCCGCCAAAGGTGTTGTGCATCAGCGGATCATGCACCAGCGGCAGCAGGCTCTCCATGCCCTGGAGCTTCATCGCCAGCGGCACGATGGTCCCTTCGTTGCGGTGATACCATACGATGCGGTTGTCCTTCTGGGGCAGCACCGTGTCGGCCTTCTCCATGACCGGCCCGGTGTTCAACTGGCTGAGGTAGCCAATGTTGTCGTTCTTCTGCATGTCGCGATCCTTCGTGCGCCAGACATAGAGCCCGACTTGCGCCTGCATGTCCTGCTTGGATTCCCCCTCGATGTGAATCACCGGGCGATTGGCATCGACCCAGACCTTGAGCAAGACGTCCGACCCCTGACCTCCGACCTCTGATCTCTGACCTCTGATCTCGATGCATCCTTCCCTGAGCTTCAGTTCCTGGCGGAATGATCCGGCCGCCAGCTCAGGTGTTAGACGCAGGCGCACCTGCCCTAACTTCACCAGGCGTCCGCTATCGGTCCACGAATCGGTCTTGGAGATGAAGAACACCAGATCGCCGTTCTCCTCCACCCAGGCGTTGAGGCCGATGTCGCCGTTGCCCAGCGGCATCGAGCCGCCGGAATCCTTGCTCGGGCTGTCCCACACCACGTTGCAGGCATCCAGCGGGTTGCCAGGTTTCGCCTGCGGGCCCGGGGCCGCATTGACAGTCTGGCACGCGAGCAAGGTCACTAGAGCCGCCTTGCCAATCATCATTGCTGATTTGTTCATATTTTGATTTTCACTTAAAGAATTGTGTGACCGTCCTGACCCACTCATCAGCCATAAGCTGGTGACCGGAATACTTTGGATGTACTCCGTCCGCGGCCCAGTATTCGGCAGGCGCACGTTTGCAGGCATCGTCAAATACCTTCTGATACTTCACCAACGCGGCCTGATACTTGGTGGCCAGTTTCGCGACAATCGCCTGTCGTTGCCTGATATCCTGGTCCCGCGCGTCTCCTTCCTTGTGCCCCTCCCTGGGCAGATAAAAAGGCTCCCCAAGAACAAGGCGGATGTTCGGATTGGCCGCCCTGGCATCGGCGAGAAGCTTGTCATAGACTTGCTCATATTGATCTAACGGCACTTTCCTTTCGTCCCCGCCGCCGACCCCGCTGTCGTTGATGCCGATCAAAACGCTCAATAGGTCCGGCTTTAGGTCGAGCGTATCGGTTTGCCAGCGTGCCGCCATCATCCTGACGTTGTTGCCGCTGACGGCGCGGTTGATGAACGTCACCTTTCTTTCCGGATACTGCGCACTGAATCTGGCCGCGATGATGAACTGGTAGCCTTGACCGAGAAGCAGATGCGGACAGTCATTACGATTGCGTTCCCCGTCGGTAATCGAGTCACCCTGGAACAAGATCCTCGTATGCTCCTTGAACACCGGCACTTCAGCAACTTCCGCAGCCGACACGCAAGTAGAAATCAAGGCCAGGAACACCAGAACGAGAGAGCGATAAGAGTCTGCAATTCCGCAACGGGTCAGCGGGCAGCTCATAATTTGACAGTGCCTGATCTTCATCTTGTCTTGGTTCAGCAAAAAACGGACTTTTCCAGTCCCTTCTTAAGAGACGAAAGGGATGGGGATCTGCCCCAAACCCAGAGGTGTTTCAAAGCACATGAGAGACTCTGAAATAAGCATCTCCCAATGAGGACTGTATTTCGTCGCCGTCTCATTCAGTTATCCCTGTGCCAGTTGCTCCTCAGCAAAGCCGACGTATGTTTCACTGAACGCGGCCACCGTGATCGGTTCCTGGGATGGAGTCAATTCAATTGCTGAAATAGATTGATTTTTTGTTTGTTTTTCGATTGGGCGGCCCGCCCGGCGTTGTTGCCGGGCGGCTTGAAGGTTGAAATCCCCGCCCATCACCAGGTTTCCCCCGTCGTTGACGGTGACCACCCCAAGGAGGCCTGTCACGTAGTTGCGAAAGGCCACGAGGCCGGATATCTCATATTGGTAATCATTGTTGAACCAGTTGTAGGTGTTGTCGAAATTGAAGATAGCGATCGGAGCCGCGCCGATCTGGAGGCGGACATGCTCGGCGGTCCGCTGCCATTGGTCCCTGCCGTGATCGGTCTGGATCAGTTGGCCGTGAGTGCTGACGAAGGGGAGTTTCGACAGGACGGCGTTGTGGTCGTGCCGCCGTGGCTCCCAATACTTCGGACCCAAATATCATACCTGGCCGTGGTGGTGTTATCCGTTGTGAACGCGTAGGGATAGTCCGAGAAGATCGTTTGCACGGTCGTCCAACCGCTGCCCACCGGGACTTCCTGCAGGCACACCACGCCATCGCCTTGCAGCATGGCTTTGAACGCGGGCAGGTTCGCGGACAAGTTCCCTCCCCCATTCGGCCCCACGCCGCCGTGAAGGTTGTAGGTGACCACCCGTAGCAGGGTGTCGGACGCCTCCGCCGGAGCTATGCCAGCCATGCCAGCGCGGCCGCCGCCAGGACGAAGGGTTGCCTGGCAACTCTGGCTGATGGCGATCACCACCAGCAGTTCGATCAAGGTGAAGCCCGGCCTGCTAGGCATAGTTGTCACATTTCCACTTATTCCGTTCTTTCGCTCTAAGCCGGGGCAATCGGATGCAACCACAGATGGACGCAGATAAACACAGATAGAACTACTCAAACCGTGCTTTTCATTGGCGAGGCCATCAGAATCTGTGTTCATCTGTGCCTATTCGTGGTTTTCGTCCGGCAGTAATGGAGGCCGGAGAGCAAAGACTCCGCCCTCCAACCAACTCGCCCTCACGCTTCCGGCCCATGAAAACACCGGATGCGCCGGGCGTCATAACTTCCACAACCATCAAGCGGAGGAGCTGCCCGCCGCGCTCGGGCGCGGCTGCCAGTGCGGCGGTGCTTCCAAAAAAGATGTGGGACACTCAGCGGGTTGGATTGACCATCTTGGCTGAACTCTTGGACTGTAACCAATCCACGTCAAGGTTTCCGGGTTGAACACCCCAATTGACCGCGGTAATTGTTCGAGCGTCACGCCACTTGTGAATCTCGGAGTGCCCGTCGGCAAAAGATAAGCTGCCAGCCTTGCTGTGATAGGTGGCGGGCACATCCATCCACATCTTCCCCTGAACATTCC
>CAINDV010000445.1 GCA_903847485.1 uncultured Verrucomicrobiota bacterium | reverse complement strand
TGCCCGCACCCGGCGGCCCGAACTGGTCCCTAATGCGCAAGCCAAGCGACCGGGGCGCGGAGCCGGACCGATGAACCGGTTTCCGTTCATCCCGGCGCTCCGGCGCTGGGTGGATGAGTTCATTGGAAGAATGGCTGTCCGGGATAGGAATTGGTTGGCAGCGGCGTCCCTTCCCCGGCGCTCAAGCGCTGGGCTGGGCGAATGTCGTTCCTCCCGCCGGGACTTGGCCGAACGGCGGCGCAAGCCGATTCGCACCGAAAAATAACCGCAGATTGTCCTTCCATGAGGGCGGGCATTGGATACGCTAACGCCGGTTAAACCATCTATTACAACTATGAAAACTACTGCGCTCCTCACTCTCGCCGCCGCCGCGCTGCCCGCCGCCGGGCCGTTGGCACCCGCCCACCACCACCGCCGCACACCATCCCCGCGCCGGTGGTTCGGCCGCTGGCGGGCCGTCCGCACGGTTGGAGTGCTTCTGGCCTTGGCCGGGCTGCTGGGGGCCACCGGCCCCGCCCGGGCCGCCTCCTTCAGCGGGTCCGGCACCACCTTCACCGTGGCCCTCAGCGGCGACACTCTCACAAACAAAGAAGCTAACCCTTCTCGCTGAAAAGGATTCAGTTAAAACGAAACAAGAAAAATGAAAAAAGTAATCATCACAACGGCCTTGGTAGCCGTCACCGCCGTGACAGCCTTTGCGCAGGGTAAGGTTACCATGCAAAATCAGGCTATTTCCTTGGTCACCCTCACCTCGGACACAGCCAAAGTGCTGGCCGCTGACTTGGCTCAAGCCGGCACTGCGGTTGGTAACGCCTCTCCGCTCGCTAGCGGCAAGGTTCTTGTTGCTGGTATCTACGCTGGTCCCGCCAACAGTGCTGTGGCTGGCCCGTACGCGCCTCGCTCTGGTGATTCGAAGGGCTTCCTTCTGAGCAATGTCGCTTGGGGTGCCGGCGTAATCCCGGGTACCACCTATCAGTTGAACGCCGCTGGCAGTCTTCCGGCGCTTCCGCCTGGCGCGACGACCGTTCAGGTGAAGGTGTGGGACGCGAGCTATGCCACCTACGAGGCAGCCTATGCTGCGGCTTCGTATGTTGGACAATCTGCGGTCTTCCAGTTCACCACTGGTGGCAGCACTACCTATCCGAACATCGCCCCGCAGCTCACCACCCCGATCGTTGTCACGCTGGTGAACAAAGCGGATTCGAGCGTGACCACATTGGACTCCAGCCTGAATCCCTCCACATATGGCTCCAGCGTGACTTTCACTTCCAGCGTCTCGCCCAGCGCCGCCAGCGGTACGGTGACGTTCAAAGACGGATTGACGACGCTGGGAACCGGCACGCTGAGCGGGGGCGTGGCGACGTTCACCACGAGCGGTCTGGTTGCCGGCGATCACAGCCTTACGGCGGAATACAGTGGTGACGCCAGCTACGCCGCCAGCACCACCACCGTGCTCACGCAGACGGTCAGCAAAGCCACGCCGACGGCCACGCTGACGGTGAACAATTCGCCGGTGACTTACGACGGCGCGGCCAAGTCGGCGACTGTGGAGGTCTCCACCAGTTCCACTCCCGGCGCGGCGGCGAACATCCTGACCGGCGGTGCGGCCAGTCAAACCGATGCAGGCACCTACGCGGTTACGGCTGACTTTGTACCAAGTGACACGAACTACAACACGCTGGCGGCGCAGTCGGCGGGCAACTTAGTCATCGCCAAGGCCACGCCCGGCATCACTACCTGGCCTGCCGCCAGCGCGATCACACAAGGCCAGGCGCTCTCGGCTTCCACGCTCACCGGTGGCAACCCATCGGTGCCAGGCGCCTTCGCTTGGGAAACCCCCGCCACCGTCCCGCCAGTCGGCACGAACTCGCAAAGCGTCGTGTTCACCCCGTCGGCTTACACCAATTACCTCTCCGTCACCGGTTCGGTGAGCGTGGTGGTGAATCCCGTCGTCACTTCCCCGATTACGCCCGGCAATCTCGTCATTTTCCGCGCCGGTTCAGGGACGGGCGCCCTTTCGAGCACCGGTGGCAACGAAGTGTTTCTCGACGAGTACACCGCGGCGGGCTTGCTGGTGCAGTCCATAGCGATTCCCGCCTCAGGTTCCGGCACCAAACTCATCACGGCCGGGGCGGCCACTGCCGAAGGGGCGCTCTGCATCTCTCCGGATGGCCGGTGGATCGGCTTCGCGGGCTACAATACGAACCTCGGCACTGCGATTAGTCTGCCTGGATCCACGGCCACTCAAGTTCCGCGAGTGGCTGGTATCCTCGACACGACTGCTGGCACATGCTCCCTGACACCTCTGGGGGCAAACTACAGCGCCGGCGGCCCGCGAACCGTCGCGTCCGCAGACGGCAAGAAGTTCTGGGTGGCTGGATCGAACACCGGCATCGTCTATGGAACGGTTGACGGGGCGAGCGGGCCGCTGGTGGCAACAAACGCAGCCGGATTGAACCTCCGGGTGCTGGGCATTTTTGAGACCAACATCTACGTGGCCAGCGCGAGTGGCACTTTACCGACCATCGGGCTTCTGGACGGCAACCCGCTGGCCAACGGCCTCCCCACGACTAACCTCTTTATGCCGAACATCCCCCGGCAAGGAGGCACCCCAGCCACCAGCCGTTACGGTTTCGTTTTCTTCGATTTGAATCCCTCGGTGCCGGGAATAGACACCCTATACGCAGCCGACGACTCGGGCACGGCGGGAGGAATCTGGAAATACACCAAGGACGCCGGCGGCACATGGAATGTGGCGGGATCAATCACGGCGACCAGCGGAGCACTGCGCGGTCTCACGGGCAAGACCAGCGGCACGGACGTGAAGCTGTTTATGACGGGCACCGCCAACAAATTGCTGACGTTCACTGACACAAATGCCGCCACAAGCACCCTGAGCGGCGCCTCGGATCTCCTGACTACCATCGCGACGGCCGGGAATAACCAGGCTTTCCGCGGCGTCGTCTTGGTCGGAGCGCCGGCACCGGTAGCGGTGGCCGTGACGCTCGGCAATCTCTCCCAAACCTACGACGGCACCGCCAAGTCCGTGACCGTCACCACCGATCCGACGAACATCACCACCGCCGTGACCTACGACGGCTCGGCCAGCGCGCCGACCAACGCCGGCAGCTACACCGTCATCGCCACCGTCACGCAGAGCGGCTACGTCGGCGGCGCGACGAACACGCTGGTCATCAGCAAGGCCACGCCTGGCATCACCACCTGGCCCACCGCCAGCGTCCTCACGCAAGGGCAGCCGCTCTCGGCTTCCACGCTTACCGGCGGCAGCGCGTCGGTGGCGGGCGGGTTCGCTTGGGAAAACCCGGCGACCGTGCCGCCGGTGGGCACGAACTCGCAGAACGTGGTCTTCTCCCCCACGGATGCGGCCAATTACCTCTCCGTCACTGGCGCGGTCAGTGTCGTGGTCACCGGGCCTAGCACACAAGTCGGCTACGATAGCCTAACCGGTGCGGTGGCTAACTTCACCGCCAGCACGCCGAGAACGTTTATGGGACAGGGTTTCAGTGTGGCCAACGTGGTCACTAACCCCCAGATCACCCGCATGCGTATTGTGCTGGTGTCCAGCGGTGCGGTCAATTACCAGAACACCCGCATCCGCTTGCAGTTCTGGGATACCTACAATTCCGCCTCCAGCCCAGTCTTCTCCAATCCCGCTGGCGAAGTGCAAACCTTCACCACCGGCCCGATTACGGCCGCGTCCGCAACGGCTTTCACCTTCACGTTGGATTTTGCGTCCGCCATTCCCTTGACTGGGCTGAACGGACACGGGCTTTCGGTCAACTGGCAGAGCGATCCCACCGGCAACGGGACGTTCACGGATAATGCTCTGCTCACCGCCGGGTTGCGCAGCGCCGGATCGGCCAACATCGTCATCGGCACCAATCTCAACCCCGCTTCAGGCTTTTACCGCAACGCTGGCGGCGAGAACAATTTCAACTTCTTGTCCAGCAGTTCGCGCTCCCTAGGCGGCGTCACCAACGGGGGACTAGTTTTCGACCTCACCGTGGTCGAAGCTAAGCTGCCCACGACCATCACGCTGGTCTCCAGCCTGAACCCCTCCACCTACGGCTCCAGCGTCACCTTCACCTCCACCGTCTCGCCCAGCGCCGCCAGCGGCACGGTGACTTTCAAGGAGGGAGCCACGACCCTTGGCACGGGCACCTTGAGCGGGGGCACCGCCACTTACACTAACAACTCCCTGAGCGTGGGCAGCCATAGCCTTACCGCCGAATACGCCGGCGATGCCAGCTACGCCGCCAGCGTTTCCGGCGTGCTGACGCAAACGGTTACCTTCGCCGGCGGCCCGCTCGTGGCCACCAACGCCACCTTTGTTCGGCCGCCGGGGATGACACTGAAGATTCCGATTGCGCTCATTGCCTGGGATACCAACGGGCACCCGGTCACGGTGCAATCCGCCGGGCCGAGTGTGCAAGGTGCCAGTTTGGATTGGAACGCCACCTACATCTTCTACCGCCTAGCTGCGGACGTGTCAGACAGCTTCCCTTACATCGTCAGCAATGGGACCGAGACCGCGACCAACACCATCACCGTGAGTGTGGTTCCCATCTCCGGCAGTTTCGCCAAGAGCCTCATCGTAACCAATGGCACTGTCACGGTGAAGTTCTTCGGCATCCCCGGCCTGCTATACGACGTGCAGCGCACTACCAGCATGGCGGAACCGGTGGTGTGGGTGACGTTGACCCAAAGCCCGCTCGCCCCCGGCGCGGATGGCTCATTCAGTTACACCGACACTAGCGCGCCCCTCGGCGCGGCTTTTTACTGGTGCGTCCGGCACTGAGGCCCGGCACGATGCGTAACACCTGCCAATCAAATCTACAACGACCATGAAACGACTAACTCTCCTGACAGCGTTCCTCCTGGCGGCCAGCGCCTCCGCGCCGGCGGCCTTGTATAGCTACACCTATAACAGCGGTTTCGATAACCTCGGTATTATCGTGGACGGCAATGCCAGCCCGTGGAGCGACACGCACGCCATAAGCGAACTAACCGGCCTGACGATCACGGGGGTCAACGTCCGGCTGAACCTCTCCGGCGGCTATAACGGCGACCTTTACGGCTACCTGAGCCACGACGGCGTGCTGGTGCCGTTGATGAACCGGGTGGGCGTGGGCAGTGCCGACCCCTTCGGCTACAGCGACGCG
>CAINDV010000444.1 GCA_903847485.1 uncultured Verrucomicrobiota bacterium | reverse complement strand
CGACGTGAGGAGGCTTGTTTTACGGGACTTTCCAAGCCTCCTCACGTCGGCTCCTACAGTTTTGCAAGAGCCTCAACTGCAAACTGACCGGCTGGAAGCCGGTCCCACTACGCGGAGCCATTTCCGCTTCGGAATTCGGGTTCAACCGTGCCGCCCGGAGTTGGCGGCGACCTTTTGGACCGCGGTGGCCAGCGAAGCGCGACCCCGCTTTGGCTGCCCGCCGCCGCAGAAGCTAAAGCGCCGTCGCCGCTGCGCTCTGCCGGCGCATTCCAAAACTACGGCCAGTCCCGCCCCGCCGACAACTCCGGGAGGCACCGCGGCCTTGGAGCGTGTGCGAAAACGCCTATTACGAACGTCATTAACCGGTTGGTTAAATGGTTGAAAAGTTAAATGGGTTAAATGGTTAGCAGGTCGTTTGGCCCCATTTAACCTTCTAACCCATTTAACCTTTTAAGCAATCTGTTAACGACGTTCGTAATAACAAGCTGGTTAAAAGCATACCTGAAACGGCTGGCCACCGTTGCTTGGGCGGCAATGGCCGATTCGCCGGCAGCGCCTCGGCGGCCACGACCATCAACGCCAACCTCACGAACATCTCGGACAACACCTTGAATGGGATCGCCTGGAACGAGGCCACGGCTTCTCCGGCCACCCAGACTGGTTTGTTCGACCGCGATGGTAATACTACCGCTGTCGGATTCACCACGGTCTCGACGCCCGGCGCAGCAAATCTGGACGAAAGCCGGAGCCACCAGTGTGTTGAGTCTGCGCGTCGCGCTCAAAAGCAATCGGTGGGACGAATGCTGGGATCGCCTCAACGACTCCGATTACCTCACAGTGAAACTCGCCGCCGGAACTGAGGTTGCTTTGCGGCCATACACCCTGCCAGAAAAGGCGGACTAAGGGCGCGATTTCTCAAGCTTCGCCAGCCTGGCCCGGCGGTTCGCTCGACTCAAAAAACCGCATCCAACTGTCCCCATGCTTGAGCACCTTGACCTCGCGCCAGGCGGCGGCGGGCGTCAGCGTGTCGCGTTTGGCGTGGCCCAGCACGAAGCGCCCGCCGGGGGCCAGCAAACGGGGCAGCAGCGGCTCGTCGAGCAGGCGCTGGGCGAAGGAGGTCGAGCGGCGGCCGATGTTTTTCTCACCGTAGGGCGGATCGGCAAGGATAAGGTCGAACCGCACGCCCGCCGCGGCCAGTTGCGGAAGGGCGGTGAAGACATCCTGGACCCGCACCACGAGCGCGCCGGGCGGCGCCTCTGCCTTGCCGGTGTTCTGCCGGATGAACTGCGCGTGCCGCGGCGACAACTCCACGCACACCGCCGCCGACGCGCCCCGGCTGAGACATTCGAGGCTCAACGCGCCGCTGCCGGCAAACAGTTCCAGCACCCGCGCGCCCAGCACCCGCGCCCCCAGACTGTTAAAAACAGCCTGCTTCACAAGGTCCGGCGTGGGCCGCACCGCCAGGCCTTTGGGCACCTTCAATATCCGTCCGCCAGCTTTGCCGCCGCTGATTCGCATGGAGAAGGAAAGCACGAAACCGGCGGGATAGGAATCGAATTGCGAGGCTTAGCCGTGTCTATGCACCTTTCAGTAACGGAGGGGATTGAAGATGGAGCCAGGTGCGACGCCTGGGCCTCAGCCGCTGGCGTGGTTTTCGTCTGAATAGTTAAGATCCCTGCGGCGGCGCTTAAAGTTTTGAAACGGGCGGTTTCCACCAGTCCCCATTCTCCTGTCTCCAATTCCTCTGTCGGCTCCGGCACGGCCAGAAAGACTCATACCATTTGCGCCTCGCAAGTGCATCATGCCGAGGCTGAATACGGTGCAATCACGAGGCGCAAGTGGTATCAGACCTCCTGACCCGAGGAATCAGGGTGGGCCGTGGAGCGTGAAAATCAGGCGCAGGCCGGTGCCGGGAAAAACGGTCTCGGTGGCGTTCAATTCTTCGGCCAGAGGCTGTACCGCCGTGTCCTGCAAGCGGCTGGGCAAGGGATGTAGTCGCACCGTCATGGTCTTGGCTGTCAGATCGGGCTGCAGATCGGCGGGGGGCGCAGCAGTTCCCGCACAAGTGCCCGGTAGGCGATCGGCTTCGGAGGCAACAGTTTCTCGATGACTTTTCCGGGGACAATCAGCGCCCCGCCACGTTTGGTTCCCAGTCGCACCACCGGTTTGGCCCTCTGTTCCACGTATTTGACAGAATCAATGGGGAGGACGCCGAAATACAAGCAGACGCGGCTGGCTTCGTGCGGTTGCCCTTCATCAATGAGGGTTGTGAGGGGGGATTGGCTGCTACTTGGAGCTGTTAACGTACTGGACACCGCTCCATCATGTGGTTTTCGGGATTGCTAAACAGGCATTGGTTCTTGCTCTGACACCAGTTGTGCCGCCGCACTTCTTGACGATAAAGAACAAGATACTGGCGGCCAGATTTAATCGGGACTTGCTGTAATTGTGGGTTTTCTGTTTGAGGCGCGCGAGGTAGCAGCGGAGGCGGTTGTTCGAGCTTTCGATGGTAAAGGGGTGGGCTTTGCTTTGGACATGGTGTGCTTCGGCGAAGATTTTCCCGTAGGGAGGCCAGCAGTCGGTGGCAAATACGATCTGCGCGGCGCGAGGAAGTTGCGCCTCCAACCGCTCCGCCGTTGCGGTTCCACGATCCCCCAGCGCCCAGCCAAGGACGCGCTTGGAACCACGCTCAATAGCCCACCAGAGCCAACCAGCCTCTTTTTTTGAGCCGTAGTACATGGACAATCTAGTTACGTCACATAAAGGCGGCCCAGTTTTTGATCCGCTTTCTCGCAGGTGAACTTCCAATTGATGCCCCGCTTTTCCACGTTGCGCCGGTGCGGCCACGCCGCGACCTCGGCCGCCACCAACGCGGCGGTGGCCAGCCGTCGCCCCGTGCATTGCTGCTCCATGATCCCAATCTCCCACTCGGCCTGGTTCAGCCAACTGGCCTGCTTGGGGGGTAATGAAACTCCACGCGCGCCAATACGGTCGCGGCGGCTGCCGGCCCCAAGACGTCCTCGATACAGGAGCGAAAGTGGGGGTTGAGGTTGTCCAGCACCACGTGCAAGCGTTTGGCCCCCGCATACACCTGCTGCGCCAATTTCACGACCAACGCCACAAAGTCCGGCTTGGTGCGCCGGTCGCTCACTTCCACCATCCGCTGGTGGCCCTTGGGTTCGACCGCCACAAACAGATTGCAGGCACCTGCCCGCTGGTATTCGTAGTCTTCCTTGGCGACCGCGCCCGGGCGGGCCGCCAGCGGCGTCCGGGTCTGCTGGAGCAGTTGCTTGCTTTTCTCGTCCACGCAGATGACCGGCTCGGCCGAATCGTGGGGCCGGGCATACAACTCCAGCAGGGCTTACATCCGCTGCCGATACTCGTCGGTGATCTGGCCCACGCACCACCTAGCTTTGCGCCAGGGCTTCAAAACGTTTTTTTAGACACTACCGCACCGTCTCCCGGTTGATCCCCTCCAAGCCCGTCCGCGGCCCCACCACTCCGACCAACAGCTTGAGGGTCCACCGTTTGGCCCCGGCGGGCGGGGGACTGCAGGCCACCGCCGCAACCTCGGCTTGGGCGTGGTCCGCACGGTACTTCAGGGGCGGCCCCGGACGGCTCACCTCGTGGAGGGCATAGGCCAGGCTGTGTTCTTCACAGGCCGAGCGCGTGCGCCAGATCAACTTCCGACTCACCCCCAACACCGCCCCAATCTGGGCATCGGGAATGCGGTCGTCCAAGGCGGCCAGAATATGCGCCCGGTTGGTTTCCCGCGCCCGGTGGTACCCCCGGGCACGGACGCGGTTGAGGATCTGCCGGTCGGATGCGGACAAAGTGGCGCTGATGCGCTTCATGCCGCCCCAAACATATGGGACGTTACTACTTTGTCCATGTACTATACTGGCGAGTGACGGGTTCTCAGCGGGGCTGAGCGCCCGGCGGGGCTACGAACGGCGCGCGGCGAGCCGGCCGAATCTTGGTAGGTTGGACGGTGTTTGTCCCACCGGGGGTGCTACACCGGTGGGCAATTATGTTGCT
>CAINDV010000443.1 GCA_903847485.1 uncultured Verrucomicrobiota bacterium | reverse complement strand
GACACACGGGCGAGACGCCCGTGCCACTGCCGCGCCCGCCGATTTGCCCACCGCCCTCGGACTCCCCGCCGGCACGCTGCCGGTTTTCCTCCGCCTCCGTCACCTCACGCCGCACCACCTCGGCCTGGGCGCGGCGGGGTTGCCGGCGTTCATCACCGATTCCGTTGCCGCCAGTTCGCTGCCGGCGGACCTGGCAAATCCCGGCCCGGACCTCCTGGCGCGCAAAGGCGTCCTCTGGGTCTTCGACGGCCTCGACGAAGTCGTCAGCGAAAACGCCCGCGTCCACGTTTGCGGCTGGATCAAACAGGCGCTGGACCAGCGGCCCGACGACTTTTTCCTCGTCACCAGCCGTTACCAGGGCTACCAGGGCCGCGTGGATTTGGGGCCGAGCTTCTGCCAATTCCACGTCAAGCCGCTCAGCCCGGAACAGGTCGCCGCGTTCGTGGACCACTGGTATCGCGCCGTCTGCCGCAAGCTCTCCGGGCCGGGCGACGCCACCGAGGATCGCGCCGCCGGCCTGACCCGCTCGCTGATGGACTTGCTCCAGCAGCCGGAGTATCGCATCGGGCGGCTGCGCGAGCTGCCGGCCAACCCGCTCATGCTCACCATTCTCTGCGTGGTGCATCACCAGGATCGCAACCTGCCGCGCCGCCGGGCGGACCTCTACGCCAAGTGCGTCCGCGTGCTGGTGGAGCATTGGCGCAAAGAAATGCGCGACCTCCAACAGATCGCCGACTACGACCCCGAAGCGGCGGAAGGCGTCTTGGCTTCCGCCGCGTGGTGGCTCCATGAAAAGGAAGGCCGCACCAGCCTGACCGTCGAGGAACTCGGCGCGGTGGCCGCGAAGGCGCTGGGGGACCTGGCACCGGGCGCGGGGTTGGGGCGGGACGGCGAGGCGTTCATCCGGCGGATGCGCGATGAAAGCGGCATCCTGGCCATGTGGAGCGCGGGCCAGTGTGGCTTCCTGCACCTGACCTTCCAGGAATACCTCGCCGGCCTCCACGCGGCGCGGGAGGGCAAAGCCAGGGAACTGGTCCAGCACATCGGGAAGAGCTGGTGGCGCGAAGTCATCTTGGTGGCGGTGGCGGTGGGCGCGCGGGAATTTGCGCTGAAATTCTTCACGGAACTGCTCCAGACGGACGCGCTGGCGAAGGAAGGAGCGTTCGTGGACCAATGCCTTGACGAGGCCCGCTACGCCGTACTGGAGCCGTTCATCGCGGCATTGCGGGAGCCAGGCGTGAAGCCGGAGCGGCAGGTGGAGATCCTCCGCCGGCTGCGGCAGGCCCAGCACGAAGAACTCACCGCCGTCTGCCAGGAGTTGGCGCAGGCACCGGAGCCAGAGTTGGCGGCGCTGGCGCAGGAAATCCTGACGCGAACGCAGGTTGCGAAGATCACGGCAGCCATTGAATCGGGACGCTTCGCCGGGAAAACCCTGCCGACGGTGGACACCGAACTTCCGCGCTCAGTCACCATGCCGCTGGAGCTGCGGGTGGACCCGAAGACCGGCATCGCCTTCATCCACATCCCGGCGGGCGAGTTCGACATGGGCGCGGCACAGAGCCAGTGGGATGACGAGCGGCCCGTCCATCGCGTCCGCCTCACGAAGCCGTTCCTGCTGGGCAAGTATCCGGTGACCAACGCGGAATACGAGCGGTTCCTCAAAGCCAATCCCGAGGTGAAACCGCCGGAATACTGGAACAACAGCCAGTTCAACGATCCCCAGCAGCCGGTCGTCGGTGTGTCGTGGGACGACGCTCAAGTCTTCTGCCAGTGGACCGGTGGCCGCCTGCCAACGGAAGCCGAGTGGGAATACGCCTGTCGCGCCGGCAGCCAAGGCCGCTTCTGCTTCGGTGACGACGAAACCAAGCTGGGCGACTATGCTTGGTATGGCCCGAACAGCGGTGGCAAGACGCATCCGGTCGGCCAGAAGCAGCCGAACGCTTGGGGTCTGTACGACGTGCATGGCAACGTCAGGGAATGGTGCCAGGATTGGTTCGGCAACTATCCGAAAGGGCCGGTCACTGACCCAACCGGACCGGAGAAAGGCAGCGGGCGCGTGTTGCGGGGCGGTTCGTGGTACCTCGTTAATCCGGCGCGCCTGTCCTGTTCGTATCGCCTCGTCAGCTCGCCCGGCCTTCGCCGCGACGGCCGCGGGTTTCGTTGTGTGGTGGGTGTGGTTGGTTCGGCTCCTAGGTGACCTCGGTTTTCCCTTAGCTCTTTGACCCTTTATCCCTTTGCCCTTTTCCCCTTTATTCTTTCTCCCGGCGAGCGCAGCGAGCCTGAAATTTTTTTGGAGAATTTCGGCCTTGCCGTCCTTCGAGGCGGCTATGCCGAAGGTGGCGCGGGTGGCCGAAGCGCGTGTTGCGGGGCGGTTCGTGGAACAACGATAATCCGGCGAACCTGTCCTGTTTGTATCGCAACAACAACCATCCCGATAATCGCAACGACAACATTGGGTTTCGTTGTGTGGTGGGTGTGGTTGGCTCGGCTCCAAGGTGACTTCGGTTGGGTGCGTCTCAGTTTCTGGCACGGCAAGTTCGCTGGCAGACCGGCAAGCCCGAAGGGCTTGGACGTGAATAGCCGTGGGTGCAACCCACGGTGGCCAAGTTCCAACGAGGCTCCGACCCTGAAAGGGTCGAACTGCGGCGCACGAGCAGTAAGTTCGGCCCTTCCAGGGCCGGTGCCATTTTTGCCCGGCCCACCGTGGGCTGTCGCCCACGGCTATTCACGTTGAAACCCTTCGGGTTTCAGAGTTTCCCAGTCGGAGCCACGCAAGTCCCGGCCGGGACGAAAGAAACCCACCCGACCGACTACGCCACCCACCCCATTCTGCCGTCCCTGCCGGGACTTGTCCCCGTGCTTTCGCTCCCCCCAGCGATAAATCGCTGGGCTATTTTCTGTCGCCCTCCGGGCTGGGAAATCCGACTCGTCCAACCGCCCGCTCCACGCCCCGGAGCAGCCGGAAGAGAATGGGTGCCTATCGGAGTTCACCCTGGAACTCACAGGAGACGCCTGCAAAACCCCGGCGCGGAACGGTAGGGCGACGCTCCGGCGGAGCCGCCGCCAAGGCGGAGCGCCGACATTTTTGTCGGCGTGATCTTAGCCGTATCCATGCAGAAGAAAGAACCACGAAACACACGAAACACACGAAAAGAAAGGCGACAACACTGCTTCCCGAGGCGGGGAGCGGAGCACTGAAGGGTGACTGGAATTTGCAGCCGGTGGTTGGGGTTCAACCTCCGGCCCAGCTTCCGTTTCCTTTCG
>CAINDV010000442.1 GCA_903847485.1 uncultured Verrucomicrobiota bacterium | reverse complement strand
GGGGGATCGAACCGATCAGGAAATGGAGGAGATTTATTCGGTGCTCCGCCGCCGGCCCGGACGCAAGAGCCTGGGGCCGACGCACGATTTCCTCTGGCAGGTGTCGGCGCTCATGCTCGGCCGGTATGTCCTGAGCCAGGCGGAGTTCGAGGCGATCATGGGCACCTTGGAACGCTCGGCGCGGAAATGGGCGCTCCGGCCCATCTCGCGGAACTACGTCCATTATCTGCGATCAAACTTGCCGTGACCCGCGCGCACTCGTCCGCCGAACGCGTCGCTTGTCCGGGCAGGAAACTCTTTGGTTTCGCAGGCCTTTCGCCGGCGGCTCAAAGGGAAAAATGAAAAACCGTGATGCGTGATGCGTGTTGCGTCACGTAATTGGGGACGTACGTCTCATGCTTGACGCAACACGCAAGACGCCTCCGCCCACTCACTTCGGCAGCAACTTCAGTTTCTCCGCGGGCAGGTTCAGCGTCGCCCGCCATTTCGCGTAACCGTCCGGATCAATGTGCTGATACATTCTTGCAAGCTGTTGCGCCTGTTCGAATCGCTGGTGTTCGTTGCCGATCTGATTCACAAACGGCGCGGCGAGTTCCGGTGCAACACTCCGCGCCGTGCCCAGGAAAGCTTGCAGCGCGACATCGCGCGATTGGCCAGGAGGCAGTCCTGACAGAAATTTTGCCGCGCCGGCGGGACCCTTGTCAGACCAGGTAAACATCAAACTCCGCATGGCGTTTTCGCGGAGTTCGCCTTCGGGAAATTGCACGCCCCATTCCGCAGCGGCCGCTGGATCCATGCAAGACCACGTGGACAACACGCGCAACGTGACCCGGTCCTGCTCCTTGCCGGGCGGGAGCGAGGCGGCGTAATTCGCCGCCTCCTTCGGGGAGGTGTGCGCCCAACCTTGGGCGAAACCGTACAATATGTTTCGTCGGGATTCGCCTTCTGGCAGTTGGGCCAGCCAGTTCGCCACCGCCTTTGGGTCCTTTCCAGCCCAACTGTTGGCAACGGACTTTAGGAAATCGTTTTGCGAATTGCCGGCCGGCAGCGTCAGACCGAAAGCGACAGCCGCTTGCGGGTCGCTCCGCCCCCAAATACCGGCGACCGAATTGAGCGCTGTAATACCGACCAACCCCACGGGCAGTGGCTGCGCCCATTTGGCAGCGGCAAGCGGGTCCGTCTCAGCCCAGGCCCTGGCAATTTGGTCCACGACATGATTGTCCTTACGGTCCGCGGGGGTTGCCATGACACACTCGGCCGCCGCTATGGGGTTCTCCTCCGCGAGTACCTTGGCGAGCGTTCTGAAAACTACTTGGCGGGCCGGATCGTCGGGCAACTGCCGCACCCAGTCCAAGGCGGCGGTCGCATCGTTCATCGCCCACCTCGTGGCGATGGTACTGATCGCTGCAGCGCGAACCGAGCCAGTGGGCAGCGCCAGCGCCGCGGCGCTGGCGGATTGCGGATCGGTAGTGGCCCAGACGTCCATGACTGTCCCCAAGGCACTGGGTTGGTCTCGCCCTCCAGGCATGGCACTGGCCCAGGCAAGCGCAGCGGGCAAATCCTGCTTCGCCCAGTGCCGTGCAATGCTGGCATAGGCAGCCTTGCGCAATTCGCCGCTCGGAATCTCACCAGCTTTCGCCGCCGCCACCACCGGATCGTTGGTGGCCCAGGAGTCGAAGACGACGCTGTAGGCGTAGGGGAGTCGGTGGCGCTCGCCTTTGATCAGATTGAGGAACGCGAAAGCCGCCTCCGGATCCTTCTCGACCAGCACCTTGACAACATCCAGGACCGCGGAGTTCCGCTGCCAGTCGGGTGGCATTTGGCGAATCCAAGCCACCGCCCCGTCGAGGTCGGTTTCGGCTCAACCGCGCAGGATGGAGAGGATTTCGACCGGGCGCTTGGGAACATTGTTGGTTCCGGAGAAGAAATCCATGGCGGCATCCGGTTCCATTTTCGCCCACTGTTGCAGCAGCCCAGCCCGCAAGGTACGCTGGAAGCCCAGCGGCAGATTGGAGAGCATCGCCAGCACGCGCGGAATGTCCGCCGGGGCAATGGCCTTGACGAATGCGTCCAAGCGCAGGCGGAATTTGCTCGGCGGGAGGTCTTTCAGCTCGACCAGAACGTCTTCGATCTCCGGGAGCGAGAGCCGCTGGCCAGAGTTCGCTTCCAGATCGTCCGCCTGAGCCGCGCGCCTGGATTTGGCCGTGGCGGCATGATGCGAGGTGGCCGGCGCGGCAGCCGCCGGGCCGGGGAGGGGTGATTTGGCAGAGCGGTGACCAACCACGAGACCCAGGCCGAAACTGGTCACTGCCAACAACGCGGCGAAGAAGAGTGCGGTGGACTTCATAGTAAATCGCTGGACCGACCCAGCGGTGGTACTGACAAAATGCGACCGGCTTCGTCACGCCCCCGGATTTTATCCTTTGCCCCGCCGCCGCCCTCCTTACCGTGGTCGCATAAAACATGCGGGCAAGGCGCAGGCGGCGGCGTGGCGATTGATCTTTCTCTCGCTGGGAGCGGTGCTGGTATTGCTGGTCGTCGGGTTGCTGGCGAGGATTGTTGGCGCATTAGTGGATCAGCCGTTTCAAAACCGTGGGTTGCTGCCTACAGGCTTGCGCTTTCGAACCTCACACGGAACACTGTCGCCATGCTAACCCGCACCACACACCGCCACTTCGCAATGGCCTCGACCTTGACGATGGCCCTGACCGCAGGGCTTTTTGCCCGCGCCGCCGACCAGCCGCAATGGGGCGAGCGTTGGACTCGTAACCAGGTGTCCAGCGAGAAGAACCTGCCGGAAACCTTCGCCCCACAATCGCGTCAGAACATCAAGTGGGTCGCGCAACTGGGCACCGCCACGCACTCGACCCCGGTGGTGGGCAGTGGCCGTGTCCTCATCGGCACCAACAACGGCCGCCCGCGCAACCCCGGCCAGGAAGGCGACCGTGGCGTGCTGATGTGTTTCGACGAGCAGGACGGCCGGTTCCTTTGGGAGTTGATCGTCTCCAAGCGCCTGCCCGCGCTCTACTGGGACTGGCCCAACGAGGGCATTTGCTCGCCCGCCACCATCGAAGGCAAGCGTGCCTACATCGTAAGCAACCGCGGCGAGGTCATCTGCCTCGACCTTGAGGGTCTCGCCAATGGCAACGGCGGTCCTTACACGAATGAAGCCCGGCATGCGACCCCGTCCGCCTCCGATTCCGTGCCACTGACCGACACCGACGCGGACATCCTCTGGCTCTTCGATGTCACCGGGCAAACCGGCGTGCGCCAGCACGACGCCTCTCACGGCTCCATCCTCATCCACGGCCCCTACCTCTACGTCAACACTTCGAACGGAGTGGATGACACGCACAAGCACATCGCCGCGCCGGATGCGCCGAGCTTGATCGTGCTGGATAAGACCACCGGCAAATTGATCGCACAGGATGACGAGCACCTCGGCCCGCGCATTTTCCACAGCACCTGGTCTTCGCCGACGCTGGGTGAAATTGACGGAAAACCCCTGATCATTTTCTGCGGCGGCGACGGCGTGGTCTATGCCTTTGAACCACTGCCCTTTGACGCCAACGGGCGGCCGCTGGCGGACGCTTCCGGCGTTAAGAAGTTGAAACGCATCTGGCGCTTCGACTGCGATCCCACAGGACCAAAGGAAGACGTTCACCGGTTCACCCGCAACCGCCGCGTCAGCCCCAGCAATATCAAAAGCATGCCGGTGTTCCACGATGGGCGGGTGTACGTCACAGTAGGCGGCGACCTTTGGTGGGGCAAGGAGGAGGCGTGGCTGAAGTGCTTTGACGCGCGCGGCACCGGCGACCTCACCAAGACCGCCGAGTTGTGGTCTTATCCACTAACACGCCACAGTATGTCCACACCGGCGGTGTGGAACGGCCTGGTGTTCGTGGCCGACTGCGGTCGCAAGATTCACTGTGTGGACGCGACGACTGGCCAGCCATTCTGGACGCACGAATTGCGCGGCGAAATCTGGGCTTCGCCGTACGTGGCCGACGGCAAGGTCTATCTCGGCACCCGGCGCGGCGACTTCTGGGTCTTCGCAGCCAGCAAGGAGAAGAAGGTGCTGGCAGAGTTGGAGCTGGGCAGCGGTGTCAGCGGAACCGCCGTTGCCGCCAACGGCGTTCTTTACGTGACCACGCAGAAGGAACTCCTGGCGATCGTGAAACCGTAGAGCGGTCACTTCTTGATATTGATAACTGAAGCGGCGCGGGCCACTCTCCCGCCATGGCCCGCAAGCTTATTGGTAGAGTATCCTGAAAGGGGTCACCTATTAGCGTGAGCGGTCAAGCGCGAGGATAGATTTCCGTCTGCCAGCCTTTCTTCTCTTAAAAGCTGTCTTGGTCTTTTCGGGCTATGGCGGGCGCGGCTAAGCCGCATCTATGCAGGCGGTGGTAGGGCGAGGCTCCTGCCGAGCCTTTCGGAACCAGCGCG
>CAINDV010000441.1 GCA_903847485.1 uncultured Verrucomicrobiota bacterium | reverse complement strand
TCCACGACCAGGCGCTTCACCATCGCCTCGTGCTCCGGCGCGTAAATCGCCGCCAGGTAGTCGCGCATCTTCTTCCGCATGAAGACGCCGTTGGTGCAGATATAGACGATGCGGCCCTGCCGGAGGATGCCTTCCACCAACTCCTCGATCTTGGGGTAAATCAGCGGTTCGCCCCCGCAAATGCTCACCATCGGCGCGGCACACTCGGCGGCGGCGGCCAGGCATTGCTCCAGCGGGACCATGTCCTTCAAGCTGGTGGAATACTCTCGGATACGACCGCAACCGGTGCAGGTCAGGTTGCAGGTGTGGAGCGGCTCCAACTGCAAGACCATCGCAAAACGCGGCGTCTTGCGCAACTTGTGCTTGACGATGTGGCTGGCGATCTTCGCCGAAAGCGCGAGCGGAAAACGCATGGCGGTCAGCGAGCGGCGGCGACTTGGGGAACCGTGGCCGAGCCGGGAAGCTCCGGTTCGGATGGCGCGGGCGGTGGCTTCGCCTGCATCAAGCCGGGCAAGAGGAACGTGGATGGGGAAACGCTTTGCTGGGTGTTAATGCCACTGCAACCGGCGCATCCGAGGAGCGCCAGCAGTGGCAGCACGGCCCAGAGCCGGACTTTCGTCGCTGGTAATTTCATGTAACGGAGACTATAAACAGGGAAGCCATGCCCGCAACTTCAATTTCCAGAGCTGACCGTGCCGGGGTGCCTCCGCACAGTACCGCCGTAGTGGCGCGGGCGTTCTCGCCCACAACTGTCCCGCCCGGCGTTTCGCCGGTCGGCCCCCACGGCAACCGGGACGGTTACCCGGACTTCGGCAGCCGGCACGGACTGCCCCACTACGCGGTGTTACTGCCAAGATGCGCTGCCCGCGCCGTCGCCACGACTGCCATCATCTTATTGGCGCTGGCGGCGAACGCCGCCCCGCCCCCCGCCGCCCAAGCCGAGGCCCAGCGGATGGAGCGGCTCTATATCACGGCGCAGACCAACTACCACGCTGCGCCCGCCGACGCCGAGTCCGCCCGGCGGTTCGGTCAGGCGTGCTTCAACTGGGCCGAGTTTGCCACCAACTCCCCGCAGCGGGCCGCCCTCGCCGAGGAAGGCATCGCCGCCAGCCGCCAGGCCATCGCCCGTGCTCCGACCAACGGCGCGGCGCATTACGTCTTGGGCCTGAATCTCGGCCAGTTGGCCCGGACCCGCACCCTGGGTGCGCTCAAGCTGGTGAGCCAGATGGAAAAAGCGTTTCAGCAAGCCATTGCGCTGGACGCCGGGTTTGACTACGCCGGGCCGCACCGACTACTAGGATTACTCTATCAGAAAGCGCCCGGCTGGCCGGCCAGCATTGGCAGTAAGAAAAAAGCCCGGCTCCACCTCCAGAAGGCCGCGGAACTGGCACCGGATTACGCCGACAACTGGCTCTGCCTGCTGGAGGCCTGCCTGGAATGGGACGACCAAGCTGCGGTAAAGAAGTGGCTGCCGAAGGTGGAAGCGTCGCTGCAACAAGGCCGGTCCCAACTCACCGGCGCGAACTGGGCTTGGACCTGGCAGGACTGGGAAGCCCGCTGGCGAACTATCCAGGACCAAGCCGCCCACCTTGCCCCATGGCCAGCGGTCAAAGCGCACTAAATCCGAACGGCTCGACCCGCGAGCCAAGAACAAGGAACCGCCGGACCGGTTCAGCCGTATCCATGCAGTAGGACAGGCGTTGCGCCTGTCTCTAACGCCGGCGGTCCAAGCTCCGGCCCGAATATCACGATACCAACCAAGCTCACTAAGAGCGTGTATGAAAACGCCGGTCATGGTAGGGCGTGGGCTTCCTGCCGAGCCTCAGAACTCCTGACCCGAGGAAATAGCGTGGGCCGCCTGATGAGGGCGCTGGGCCTACAGAACCGCGTCTTTGCTGTAGGCCGGGTCCCCTGACC
>CAINDV010000440.1 GCA_903847485.1 uncultured Verrucomicrobiota bacterium | reverse complement strand
TTGGGCGTGGCGGTGTCCGGCAACTACGCGTACGTGGCGGATGGCTCCGCGGGTTTGGAGGTGATTGACATCAACAATCCGGCCAATCCCCAGCGCGTCGGCGGTTATGACACCGCCGGAAGCGCCCGGGCCGTGGCGGTGGCCGGCAACTACGCCTGCGTGGCGGATAACACCGCGGGGCTAGAAATCCTGACGGCTGGCCCGGTCGCCACCATGGCCGGCATCGTCCGGGCAAATATCTTCGCCGGGGACGCCGCCGGGTTGACGAACCTGAACGCTGCGCAACTGGCCGGTGGCACGCTCGCCGACGCCCGGCTTTCCGCTAACGTGGCTTTGCTGGGTGCCAACCAAGCCTTCACCGGCACGAATGTGTTCACCGCCGGCAGCGTCGGTATCGGCACCGCGACGCCGCGGGCGGGGTTGGAGATTGAGCGCGGGACGGTCAACGCCGCCGCCTTGCGCCTTACTTCGGCCAGCGCCGGCCACGGTTCGGGGCTCTGGCTGGAGAACCGCTCGGGCGGAGTCACGAACACTTGGTCGCTCTATGCGGCGTCGGCAGGCACCCTCACCCTAGCCAATCAACAATTGCTGAAGGGAGCGTTAGTGGTGACCACGAACCTCAACGTCGGCATCGGCGCGGCCAATCCGGGCCAGTTGCTACAAGTGGGTGATGCCAGTGTCGCCGGCAGCGAGGGCATGATCCGGCTCGGCTCGCATTCACCGACTAACAATTTCTTTCGCACCTGGGACATCGGCGTACCGCAGACCGGCGGCGATCTGAGCGGAGCGGGTTACAGTTTCGTCATTGACGATACCGTCTATGGAAACGACCCGGAATTTATGATCAAGTATGGTACGGGCCGCGTGGGCATTGGCCGAACCAATCCCGTGTCTGCCTTGGACGTAAATGGCACCGTGACGGCCCTTGCCTTTGTCGGGGACGGCGCTGGCTTGAGCAACATCCCCGCCGCCGCCGTCGTGACGGCTCCGCCCGGCATGGTGCTCATTCCGGCGGGGGCGTTCACGATGGGAGCAACGACCAATGATACCGACATCACGGATGCCGCCACTGTCACCGCCACGGTGTCGGCGTTTTACATGGACGTGAACCTGGTGACCTTTAGTCAATGGCAGTCGGTCTATTATTGGGCCACGGAGCACAGCTATACCTTTAAGAACGCGGGTGCGGGCAAGGCGGCGAATCATCCGGTGCAGACGGTGGATTGGTATGACTGTGTGAAATGGTGCAATGCGCGATCGGAGCAGGCGGGCCGGACGCCGGTGTATTACACCGGTGCGGGATTCACGACGGTCTATAAGACGGGCGAGGTGACGGTTTACCCGAACTGGTCCGCGAATGGGTATCGGCTGCCGACGGAAGCAGAGTGGGAGAAGGCGGCGCGGGGCGGGTTGAGCGGGCAGCGCTTTCCGTGGGGCAACCGGATCACCCAGAACCTGGCCAATTACTACGGACGGACCGCCGACATCAGCTACGATTTGGGGCCGGATGGCTACAATCCCATTGGGAGCGTCGGCGGAACCGACCCCTCGACGAGTCCGGTGGGATCCTTTGCGCCAAACGGGTACGGGCTAAATGACATGGCCGGGAATGTCTATGAGTGGTGTTGGGATTGGTATGGGACGCCGTATGGTCAACCAACGACTGTTAATCCAACCGGACCTGCCGGGCCTTTGAGCTACCGTGTGTTACGCGGTGGCACGTGGTACGGCAGCGCCGACCTCACGCGTTGCGCCTATCGCGACTTCAACTCCCCGGGCGGCGACTACGTCCTCATTGGCTTTCGGTGTGTGAGGGGGCTTTAGCTCTGTTTTTTTACTCTTTTCCCCTCTTGCCAGCCCGCGCAGCGGCAAAATTTGTTAAGCAAAATGAGCCAGCATTACGCCATGAAAACGACCCGGCTGTTAGCCACCGATGAACCCCGGACCGCCCCCGACCGGGTGCCGGGCCGCCGGCCCCCCCCAACCCACCGCACGGCGGAGCGCCGACATTCCCGTCGGCGTGTCGTAGCGCAGGTTTCCAACCTGCTGTATCGCAGATTTTCAATCTGCGGACCGTGGAGCTACCTCACGCCGCCGTCTTTTCGAGCGTCTGCCGAATGGAATTCGGCGATACAGCAGGTTGGAAACCTGCGCTACGGTCTGCGCTACATGCTGGTG
>CAINDV010000439.1 GCA_903847485.1 uncultured Verrucomicrobiota bacterium | reverse complement strand
CTATCAAATTCTGGTTGCTTCAACGCCGGAGCTTCTTGCCAAGGAGCAGGGCGACCTCTGGGACAGCGGCAAGGTGGAGAGCGACCAGAGCGTTCATGTCGAATATGCCGGCAAGCCTTTGGCATCGCGAACGCCCTGCCAGTGGAAGGTCCGGGCGTGGGACAAGGACGGCACCCCATCCGCATGGAGCGCCCCGGCCAGGTGGTCCATGGGGCTCCTACAGGCGGCGGACTGGGGCGGAGCCGCCTGGATCGGGCCTGTTACTAACAAGCCAGCCAGCAAGGTTCTGCCCCCGGAGGTGAGGAATGCCGGTGATGGCACAAAGGCTGTTTACCTGCGAAGGGAGTTTGCGGTGGCCAAAGGGGTAAGGTCGGCGACGGTGACGGTCTGCGGGCTTGGCCTCTATGAGCTGTTTCTAAACGGCAATAAGGTGGGAGACAGAGCCATGGCCCCGGCGCTGGGGAATATTCGGAATGATGTCCATTACAACACGTATGATGTCACGGACGGGCTGGCCGCTTCGGGTAATGCGATTGGCGTTATTCTTGGCAATGGCTATCCGGTCAAGTTTGCCGGCCCAATTGGTGAACCGGGTTATCCCCGGCTTTTGCTGAACCTTCATCTCGAGTATAGCGACGGGACCTCTGGTGACGTCAACAGCGACGGGTCGTGGACGTTGACCTCTGATGGGCCTCAGCGTGAGAATGATGAGTATGGCGGCGAAGTTTATGATGCCCGCAAAGAGATGCCCGGGTGGAATAAGACAGGATTTGATGACTCGGCCTGGCGGGTTGCCGACGTTGCGCCGGCACCAGCCGGGAAACTGAGTGCCCAGAAGATTGAAC
The DNA here is from genome assembly GCA_903847485.1 of uncultured Verrucomicrobiota bacterium. Lineage (GTDB taxonomy): Bacteria > Verrucomicrobiota > Verrucomicrobiia > Limisphaerales > JAJXZI01 > CAINDV01. Next base: position 1,604 of record CAINDV010000439.1, on the reverse strand, counting down.
CGAAGCGGCGGCTTGAAGTGTTGCCGGCGCTCAAGGTTACCAACCCGGCCAAGGGGGTTTATGTAGTCGATTTCGGGCAGGCGCATTATGGAACGACGCGGCTGATGAATCTGCCGGCGAATGCGGCCGGGACGAAAATTGCGATGGTGGCCGGGTATAGGCTTGATGCGAGCGGCAGGCTTTTCACGGTTGATTCCTGGGGCGCGGGGCAGACCGATGTATATTATACCGGTGGGCGGAGCGGCGAAAGCTGGTCGGCCATATTCAGGGGACAGGGTCATCGCTATATTGAGGTTACAGGCTTTCCGGGCGAGCCGACGGTTTCCAATTTCGAATGCCACGTAATCAACAACGATTTGGAGACGACGGGTGAGTTCAGTTGTTCGAATCCGCTGATCAACAGGATCTACGAGAAATCCCGCTGGGGGTTGCGGGCCTACAAGCGGGATTACCCGATGGACGTTGACCGCTACGAGCGGCTGCCGTGGGGGGGGGACCCGGCCAAGGATGCGCCGGGTGAGCACTACATGTATTTTGCCCGGTCGTTCTATTCGAACTGGATCAATGAATACCTTCACGATCAGGCTCCCAATGGAGATCTGTCCAACGTTTCGCCACTTGTTGGCTGGGGATCCGGCTTTGAGGTTAATGTTCCTTGGGCAAGCGTGGTGACGATCATTCCGAATGATCTGTATAATTTCTATGAAGATCTGGATACCATCAGGCATTGCTACGGGGGCATGCGGAAGTGGATGGAGCGGGTGAAGTCCGTGCAGGAGCAGGACAAGACGCTGGGCTGGGATCATTGCGTGTTCGGCGACTGGTGTGACGTGTTCCAGATGGATATTCCGGAAGCCGATATGTCGGATGTCACGGACCATGGTCTGATAGCCACCGCATATTATTACAACAACTGTCAGATCATGGCGCGCTTTGCGCGCCTGCTGGGCAATGCCGCGGATGCGGTTTACTTTGCCGGCCAGGCTGCGGAGGTGAAAGCCGGTTTCAATGAGCGGTATTTTGATGCCGCGCGAAACCGTTACGCCAAGGGCCGTGGGGATAAAAATGCGACGCAGACGTCCTATATATTGCCGCTGGCATTCGGGCTGGTGCCTGAGGCCAACAGGGCGAAGGTGATTGACAACCTTGTTAATGACATTCTCGAAGAGAATGGGGGACATTTGACGGTCGGCCTGATCGGGGCGCAGTGGCTGATGCAGACCCTGACGCAGGTTGGGCGGCCTGACGTGGCGTACACGGTTGCCTCGCGAGTCTGCAGGCCGAGCCTGGGTTACATGGTGTCAACGTCCTCCGAAAGCGTCTGGGAGCGCTGGGATGCCGACACCAAGCCGGGCAGGTATCCGGGCAGCCACCTGATGAACATCTTGGTTGGCGACGCGTCCACCTGGTTCTATGCGACGGTTGGCGGTATCAATTGTGACCCTGACAGGCCTGGGTTCAAGCAGTTGATTTTCAGGCCGGCGCCGGTGGGCGACCTGACCTGGGCGAAGGCTCGCTACCATTCCATTCGCGGCAAGATTGCGAGCGAGTGGTCGGTTACGAACCGGACGTTCACCTGGAACGTGACCATACCGGCCAACGCG
>CAINDV010000438.1 GCA_903847485.1 uncultured Verrucomicrobiota bacterium | reverse complement strand
TTCGCTGCCGTGAACGGCGGAGCATCGGCCGCGACGGTCAAAAACTGACGACCAGCGAGAGCAACCCTCGTTTTCAAGCTTTTTGGCCGCGATGGGGGGTATGCCTGCGGTTCAGCGCGGGGAGTTTTGAAAGAGCCTCTCAGGTCACTCTATCGGCGGGACTCTTGTTCGGCGCGACTCTCGCAGCGTCCGCAGTCCCGGTCACCTTCCAAGTGGACATGACCGTCCAGATACTTAACGCAGCGTTCGTGCCCGGTGCAGACACGGTGCAGGCGCGTGGCTCGTTCCAAAGCCCGGTCCAGTGGACCGGGGGATTCACGCTGACCAACGACCCGGTCAACACCAACCTCTACGTGGGCGTTTACGACGACCCGCACACTTCCGGCACTCCCGAGAAATTCAAGTTCGTCATCGTCAAAGCGGGTGACCCCGTGGATAGCTGGAACCACGGAGAGAGCCGGGTCAACGGTAACGATCGCACCTTCACCCTGGCCGCTTCGGCGCAGACACTTCCGGTCTTGTATTTCAGCGATGCCTGGCTCGGCGGCCCGGCAGTTGATGTCACCTTCCAGGTGGACATGTCCGTGCAGATCGCCAATGGCGCTTTCACTTCTGGAGGATTGGTGGAGGCCAGGGGCATTTTCCAAAGCCCGGACGCATGGAGCGGTGGCTTTACGCTGACCAACAACCCGGCTGCCGCCAATACCAACATCTACTCCCGCACCTACGGAATCACCAACATCCCGCCCGGTGGCCAAATCGAGTACAAATTCGTGAGGAATGGTACCGGTTGGGAAAACATTAACAACCGCGTGGTTCCCATGCCGGCGACAGCGGCCACCCTACCGGTGGTCTATTTCAATAATGAGCTGCCCGTTAAAGTGCCCGTCACCTTCCAGGTGGACATGGCGGTGCAGATCCTCATCGGGGCGTTCGATCCCAGCGCCGACACAGTGCAGGCGCGCGGCTCGTTTCAGACCCCGGCCACGTGGACTAGCGGCTTCACGCTGACCAACGACCCGGTGAAGACCAACATCTATGTGGGCGTTTACGACGACGGCCACGCCCCCGGCACCGTTGAGGGTTACAAATTCGTCTTCGTCAAAGCGGGAGACGACCCGAACAGTTGGGCGCACCAAGATAGCAACGACCGCTACTTCACCCTGGCCGCCAGCGCACAGACCTTGCCGGTCGTGTTCTTCGACAACAACAGCCGTATCAACGACTATCTGCCGGTGGACACCGCCGTGACTTTCAGCGTGAGTATGACCAACGCGATCTTGGTTACGAACAACATTCCCTTCGATCCTGTGACCATGAAAGGGGTGTACATCAACGGTGACTTCCTCGGCTGGTGGACTTGGACGGCAGCACCTAGCTCTATAGCCGCCTACCTGCTCACGAATGCTCCCGGTATTGACCAAATACACTCCACCACCCTGATGATACCCAGGGGCACCAACCGCAAGCTCATCTACAAGTATGGCGTGGACAATTACCCGAATCCTGCCACCTTGGACAATGAAATGGGATTTGGCATTAACCACGTCCGCTACATCCGCAGCGCAGGCTCCTACACTATGCCGTTGGATACATTCGGGGTGCCGGGCACGGAAGCTGAGATTGGCCCGATGACTATTGGCCCTGCCACCGCTGGCCGCGTCCTGATCTCTTGGAGTGGATGGCCGGGAATCCATCTGCAAACCACTGCCAGCGTCGCTAGTCCGGTCACTTGGAATGACGTGGCGGGCACGGACGGGCTGAGTTCCACCAATTATCCCATCGGAAGTTCCCGAACGTTCTTCCGCGTGATCAAACCCTAATCGGGTCGGGTTGACCAGAGTTAGCACGCTGTCGCGGCTGCGAGGCAAGCGTTTCACCTCCGGCCGCGACGGTTCCGTTTCCGGGGGGCGGGGATTCTGCCTTATCGCTTGGCGCGCAGTTTTGCAAGGTTTCCAAGGCGTTTCAGACCGAATTCCGAAGCTCGAATGACGAATGACGAATCATCGCCTCCGCCAAGTCGGTTGTGTGCCGAGCCTAGCGCTCCGTCCAATTGAGGATTCAGCGGGTTTTGGGTTTTGGGCTTCGTCATTCATTCGTCATTTAGATTTCGGAATTCGGGTTCAGCGGTTCACCCATGCGGGTGCCGGTGCGTCAGGATATGCGGTTTCTCCAGGCCATGCGCCAGCATCAACGGTTCGTTGGAAAGCAGTTCCACTGTCGGTCCTTCCGCCACCAGTCGTCCGCCGTCCAGCACCAGCACCCGCGAACAAAGTTCCACGGCCAGTTCCAAGTCGTGCGTGGCGATGATCTTCGCCCCGGGCAGCGAGCGCAGCAGCGCCTTCAACTCGCGCCGTCCACGCGGATCAAGGTCTGAGGTCGGTTCATCCAGAACCAGCAAGGTCGGCTTGCACGCCAGCACGCCCGCCAGGCAGACCCGTCGCTTCTCACCGTGGCTAAGCCGGTGTGGCTGCCGTTCCTCGAAACCCTCCAGCCCCACCTGCCTCAGGCACGATGCCACCAGGTGCCGCAGCACCGCGCCCTCGACGCCGATCTGGCGCGGCCCAAACGCCACGTCCTCGAACACCGTCGCCGACACGAGCTGATCGTCGGGCTCCTGGAACAAGAAGCCGACGCGCTGGCGGACGGTGTCGAGGTTTTCGGCGAGCAGCGGCAACCCGTCGACGGTCACGCTTGCCGTGCGCGGCGGACGCTCCGGCAGCAGCCCGTTCAAGTGCAGCAGCAGCGTGGATTTCCCCGCGCCATTCGGCCCGAGCAGGCCGACGCACTCATCCGTCGCGACGGCGAACGAGATGTCGCGCAACGCCTCCCGCCCGCCGGGGTAGGCGTAGCTGAGGTGGCGGATTTCGAGGGCGGGAGGGGTCATGCGAAGTGAAATCCGAAATCCGAAATCCGAAATCCGAAAGAAATCCGAAGCCCGAAATCCGAAGGCCCAAAGGCCAGCCTCATGGAGTGCCGTTTTCGGATTTCGGATTTCGGATTTCCTTCGGATTTCGGATTTCGGATTTCGGATTTCACTTCCACCCCCTCGCGCACATCGCCAGGTAAATGCGCTCGGCCCGGTCCGCCGTTCGCGCGAAGAGTTGGCCGGCCACCGCACCCAGGCTGGTCCAGACCACGCGTCGCCGCCGTGTGAACGTCCGGCTCGCCCGCGCCCGTTGCATCCGCCGCGATTCCTCCGCCAACACTGGCAAGTAGCGCACCATGAGCGCCAGCGTGGTGAGCATCGCCGTCGGCACACGACCGCGCCGCAGCACTTGCAAGAGTTCTGGGAACGGCGTCGTGAACGTCAGCAACAGCATGGTCAGCAGGCAGAGGTTGCTCTTGATGATAGCGGCGAAAAAGATGGGTGCTGACTCCGGGCGCACCAGTGAAAGCAACGCGATGGCCAACACAAACGGCTCCACCACCACTAGCCGCGTCCACACATGCGAGAATGGCATTCGCGTCCACGCCCAAGTCACCGCCAGCAACGCTGCAGGCAGCCAATACAGCGGATCGGGCCGCCGCGGCATCAGCGCCACCGCCACCACTAGGACGAGTGACGCTGCGAGTTTCGCGCTGGCTGGAAGTTTGCCGGCCGGGCCAGGCGGGAAGTTGGTTCCGGATTTCACGGGGACTTTGAACCCGAATAACGAAGCTCGGATGGTGAATGACGGATGACGGATGACGAATGACGAATGAAGCCCGAAATCCGAATGTCGAATCGCGCTCTTCGGTCGTTCGGTTTTGTGCCAAGCGTTTCACTCCTCCATCCAGGAAGGAATCGGGCTTCGAGCTTCGAGCTTCGGGTTTCGTCATTCATTCGTCATTCGTCATTTGAAATCCGGGTTGAATCACAAGCCCCGGACTTCAGCGTCGGCGCCGGCGTCAGCATCCGGGCCAGCGCGTAGGCCGCGCCAAACGCCACCGCCGCGCCCACCAGGCCCGCCACCGCCGTCGCCACCGTGGCCGAGCCGATGAAGGGAATTTGGTAATCCGGCATCGGCGCCGCCAACACTCCTGGCCCAGTCTGCTGGTCAAAGCCCAGGCGCGCCGCCACTTTCTCCAAGCCATCCGGCCACGGACAGGCGAACGGCGCGACGAACACCGCCAGCCCGGCCGTGATCAACAGCCCATACGCCAGGAAACTCCGCCGGCCCGCGCCGCCCACTTCCGGATTCGCCGCGACCAACTCCGGCCGCGCCGACATCACCGCCGCGAGCACCAGTCCGGTGATCAAGCCTTCGCCCAGGCCGATGAGCAGGTGGACATTCACCATCGCCGGAAAACCCAGCGCCCACGGCACCGTGCCAGAGAGCGCCAGTTGGCCCGCGCAGCTTACCGCCGCCGCCACCGTGCCGCACCACGCCGCAAACGCCGCCGCTAGTACCGTGGCCCGGCGCTCCTCCATCGGCAGCAAGCGCCGAAGCCCGCGTAACACCAGCCAGCCGACGCCCACGCTGACCAACGCCATGTTGAAAATGTTTGCCCCCAGCGCCAGCAACCCGCCGTCGGCAAACATCAGGCATTGCACAATCAGCACGCATGTCATTACCAGCACCGCCGCGCCGGGACCGAGCAGCGCCGCCGTCAACACGCCGCCGATGAGATGACCCGAGGTGCCGCCGAGAACGGGGAAATTGATCATCTGCGCCGCGAAGACGAAGGCCGCCGCCAGGCCGAGCAGTGGCATCTGGCGCGGTGGCGTGGAGGCGCGCACCTCCCGCAACGCCACCGCCACCGCAGTGACAGCCACCACGGCGGAAATCACGCTGGTCTTCGCGTCTAAAAAACCGTCAGGTAAATGCATCTTGATTGAGGCTTCCGCCGGCATGGCCGAAGCGCAATCAGCATAGGCGCGCAGTGGCCGGCAGGGCAACTCCGTTGAACGAGCGGACAGTAGTTCGGGCGCAACTCCGTTTCTTGCCCGCTGAGAATGCAGGAAGCCATCCGCGCCGCAGAGCGACGCCTGAGCCGTATCTATGCAGCAAAGTGTGCCGAAGTTAACGCCGAGACATAGCGCGGCCAAGCTGCAACCCAAGTGGAGCGCCGGATTCCAACCCGCTGGAAGAATCTTTGCGGCGAGCGGCGATTCGGGCGGATAGCAATGCGGAGGACGCGGAGGAACGCCGGGTTTGGTCGGCAACTGCGCGCTCACTTTTTGGTGAGTCTCACCGTTCCCACTCTGCGCCTCTGCGTTGAGGCCGGATTCCGTTTTCTAAGTGCATGGGTACGCCTGAACTGAGGTAGTAAATCCAGTCCGCGCCGGTCAACTCCGTGATGTCCACGTTGCCGCTGAAGGCCCAAACGATCCGCCGGTGACGGTGGTCATCGGCGGGTTACTTACAAACACACTGTTGACAGTTGTCGGTGTTGCCGGCGCTGTGTTCGCCAGGACAGCGAAAAGGAAGGGAAGAGTTCAACAAGGGTTCTTACCATTAACAATGCTGGCACGCCCCACATCTTTCCACAGTGGCGCTCCTAAGACCCCTTTCTCAAGACCCTCAGCGCTGGTTCAACATGGACCACGACATCCTGGACCGACAGCGACGACGCCTTCAAATGGTCGCTCACTTGATGCGCGATTTCATGGCCGCGCCGCACGGTCAAATCGCCGTCCACTTCCACATGGATGTCCACAAACAGCCCCAACCCGCTCTTGCGGGTCCGGCATTTCTCTATCCGCACCACTCCCGGCACGGACGAGGAGAGGGCGCGGATTTCCTTTTGCAGCGGATTGGGCACCGCCGCATCCATGATCTCGCCCAGCGCAGTGCGGCAAATGCGATAACCATTGAAGACGATGACTGCGCACGCCAGCAACGCCGCCCAGTCGTCCGCGCTCTCGTAGCCCTGGCCGCCAATAAGCGCAACGGTGATGCCGATGAACGCCGCTGCCGAGGTGATGGCGTCGGAGCGGTGGTGCCAGGCGTCGCCCTTGACCGCAGTGCTGGTTAGTTCGTCACCCACCTTAAACACGAACCGATAGAGCGTCTCCTTCGTCCCGATCACTAACGCCAAAACTAGTAAGGTGAACCACGCCGGCGCATGATGCGGCGTGATGATTTCCCGCACACTCTGGATGGCAATGAAAGCCGCAGCCGCCAGCAGAGCCAGCGCGACGACGATGCCGGCGATGGACTCCGCCTTACCGTGGCCGTAGGGATGGTCCTCATCCGCTGGGAGAGAGGAAATCTTCAAGCCTGTCCATACCACAAGGGAACTTACAATGTCGCTAGTTGATTCAATGCCGTCAGCGATAAGGGCATAGGAATTACCCACGACGCCGGTGACGATTTTCACAATCGCCAGCACGATATTCACCGCCATGCCGATGCCGGCGGCCATTAAGCCTGGTTTGACTGAGCGCATAAGATCAGACCCGCCGGTCCACTACAAGGACCGGCGGGCCGCAGAGTATGGCCGCCATCGCGGCGTGGTCAATGGAGTTTCCATATTAGTCAGCAATTCTGCCCATGAACCTCAAAATGCCTTCGTTGATTTCCAACAACTTGCGCATCTTGAGGTTCATGGGCGCAACGCGCGTAAAAAGTTCGGGGTGGTCTCATTTTGCGCCAGGAACCGGCTTAAGCCGGGACTCCAAACGGTCTTGGGCAGCGGTTGGCTGGGTTTGGAGTCCCGACTTTAGGCGGTCGGGGCCAAAATGAGACCACCCCGAATTTTTTGCGCGCGTTGCGCCCATGAACCTGCTAGGGCTGATCTCGGTTCCAGCGCTCGGCGCAGTGTGACCGTGATGTTCTATGGTGCGCTCGCCAGAG
>CAINDV010000437.1 GCA_903847485.1 uncultured Verrucomicrobiota bacterium | reverse complement strand
GGGGCCACGGCCACGAATAGATTACGCGTGCCCGGGCGTGTGGATTCGTAATCCTCTTTGCCCGGGCGGCCCGGTGCCAGCGCCACGGGGGGACGCGTGTCAGCCCACCACTGTTGGCTCTTCTCCGCCAGACAGACCACCGGTTCCGCCGCCTCGTAGGGTGGGGCGTAAAGGGCCACCAGGTTGGCATACCAACGGCAAATTGCAGGTCGAGGAGCACTTTCACGCGGGCGTTTCACATGGCTTGCGGACCAAGTGGTATGAGGCCGGGCGCAAGTTGTCCGAGGTCCAGGTGGTGGACGGCAAGCTCCAAGGCACCTTCCGACTTTGGAACCAGGACGGTGCGCTGGCGGAAGAGGTGAAGCTGCAGGACGGCCATCCTCACGGCCTATCCCGGGCCTACTATCCCAGTGGGTTCGTAAAAGTCGAAGCCCGTCTGCAGGCCGGTCAGGTTGTAGATCAGCAGTCTTGGAGGGACGGCGAAAACCAGGCCCTCGTCCGGGCAAGGGTTAGTCAATAGGATCGTGCTCTTTGACTTCGGCCGTTTTCGGCATCTTCCTGGCCGGTGCAAAAACACGTCCGCGGTGGCCAGATGCCAGCCGCGCAACAGCCGCCCGCGCAATTAGGAGGGCGGGCTGAATTGCGATGGTGAAAGGAAGTTGACTGCCGCGATCTATTGCTTGCCCAAGCAATAGAAGTCCTTCAGAGTTCGCAGGTAGATGCGGCTGTCCAGGATGACAGGCGTGGCGAAGACCCCTGCCGGCAGATCGTTGACCGCCAGTAGTTCAAACTTACGCCCTGTTCTCATGACATATCCCCTGCCCTTGCGGTCAAACAGAAAGATTCGGTCTCCCGACAGAACGGGTGAGGAATAGAATGGGGCTTTGATATCGTGCGACCAAACAGTATCTCCATTGGCCGCGTCGTAGCAGCGCATCAGTCCAGTATCGTTGACGGCGTATAGCAATCCTTCATGCAAGAGTGGCGAGGGAACATAGCCCGCTTTCGTGTCGCTTTTCCATGCTAAGTGCGACTGGGTCACATTGCCGGCACCCCCCGCCCGAATAGCCAGCAGGGCCTTCTGGGGATAACCGGCGGTGGCATAAACGGTGTTGCTATCGAACGCCACAGTAGCGGCGCAAAACTCGGCCGGGCCATCGCATTCCCAAAGCAAGTTGCCGCTGTTGGGATCGTAGCTGCGCGTGGTGACGCCACCAATGAGAAGCGCCTGGTCGCGTCCGGCGACACGCGCCACCAGCAGCGACGCGTAGCTTTCCCGCACCTGTTTCATGTCCACGCGCCACACCACCTCGCCCGTTCCCCGGTGCAGAGCGGTGAGCCGGTTGCCAAGCGAGCCATCGGTAGGGATGATGATCGCGGACTTATAGATGGCAGGCGAGGCGGAATATCCCTGCACCGATTTGTATGGCCCGGCCGGTTTCCTCCAAAGCACCTTTCCATCCAGGTCCAAAGCGGCCAGAAAGACCGCTTCGTCTGTCTGGTAAGGAACAAAGACGCGTTCACCGTCACAGGCAGGAGTGGCGGACGCGGGAGAGTTATCAGCATGGATTTCAGGAAGAGATCCCCGGTAAACTTCACTCTGCCAGAGCTTCCGGCCGGTTGGGCGGTCATAACAGAGCAGCCAGACCACCTTCTCTTGGGCGTCTCCAGCGGAAAGAAAGACGCGCTCTCCGTAAATGCACGGTGTGGCATGGCCTTTGCCGGGTAGTTCAATCCGCCAAAGGACGCCTTCTTTGACCGCCCATCTTAGCGGTGGCTGCTGTCTGGCGGGGGCGTGGTTGTCTAAATTAGGCCCGCGCCACCACGGCCAGTCGCTTGCCTTGCCCACTACTGGTGGCAAGTTATCCCAACCGGCAACAGGTGGAACCTCTGGCAAGTCGGCCGCGCCGCAAGCAAAGGCCAAAGTCAGACCAACCAGTAGGGTGGCAAGAGCAGTCACAAGTCTTTCTCCCGCTTTGTTTCTGAAGGTCATGGTGAAATGTTCTTCGCCGTCAGTTGCTCTTCGATCATGATGCGAAAACCGACGTCATAGACTTTCTGCCAGGGAAGATATGCCACGGTGGTGTCTGCGGTGGCGCGTTGGGGGCGGACATACCAAGAGCCGCCTCGTGCGAAACGCCGCACGCCGTCGCCTGCCAGATCGGTGGTCCACTCCCAGACATTACCGTGCATGTCGAAAAGCCCCCACGAGTTGGGCAGATAACTGCCCACCGGCGAGGAAACCCAGCGCCCGTCGTTTACGTTAGTTACGGCGGGCCGCCATTCCGGCACTACAGGACAGCGATGGCCCGTGGGATTCCGCAGATTCACATCGGCCAGGTTGGCCTGGCGCGAGAAGTCCGCGTCCGTCTCGCCATAGCCCATCGGCGTGGCTGCCCCGGCCCGGCAAGCGTACTCCCAGGCGTCACCGCTGGGCAGGCACACTTTGCTCCCGCTACGTTCGGCCAGCCATCGACAGAAAGCCTGCGCTTCCTCCCACGAAACATGGCAGACCGGTTGTTTCGGATCGCTTAGTGGACGTCCGCGTCCCTGCACGCTGAATTGCAGAAAATCTCCGTGCTCGATCCGGCTGTCGTGCCGCGGATTGAACCGGGCATACTGCTCGTTGCCGATCTCGCAGGCGCTCATCCAGAAAGGGCGCAGGATTTGAACTGTCCGCGCGGAAGATCCAGAACCACCCGCCACGAACCGGCCCGCAGGGATTCGGACGAGCGCGAGGGACACGCCGTCGCCCAGATCAAGACTCATCGTGGCCGGGCCGGTCCCTTGCTGGCGTCTCCGGGCCTCGTTGGCGTCGAACGGCCATGCTTCGCACAAGGGCTTCTCGGCCACGGGGCCTTGTGAGATCGCCGGCGCCGGGTTGGGCCTCCAGTCGGGCGCTGGATAAACCGCATCAGTATCGTCATCCGTGCCGGCGTAGCGCAGGGTAAGTTCGCGGCGGCGCTCGCGCTGCTGGCCCAACCTTGCTCGGCCAACCATCTCCTCCCAAGTGCCCCAGGCGGGTGTGTTCAAGTCAATCCAAGTGTTCAACCGGTCCCACGATTCCGCATCCAGGCGCACGCCATGATGGCCGGCCTCGAGCCGTTGCACCAATTCGGTCGTCGAGGCATGGAATTCATAGGGCAGTAACAGGTGCATGTCATTCTCGGCCGTGGGAGTGCGCACATAGGATTTCAGCGCGACATAGGCCGGCGGAAATTTGACCTCCTTCTCACCGGCAAAGACAAGCGGGCCCCGCCTGAAATCGGGAATAATCCGCCCATCGCTTCGGGCCTGTCCGTCGTGACAGACAATGCAATGGCGATCCAGCACCGGCTGCACTTCCCGGTCAAAGTGGAACCCGCGCATCGGCCCGTAGAATGGCTCGATCATGGCAGGCGGTTTGCGCATGGCCAGGCCACTGCCGTTGATGACCGAGGCGCTGTTTTGCTTCTCGTGGCAACCCACGCATGATTGGATTTCCCCAGGCATGGCGGTGGTCCAGCTTCGCATCAGCGCCACCGCCCGGCCTTGCCCATCCAGCGGTTGCAGGGAGATAGGGAGATTGGCTGGCACCTCAAAGCTGACCGATCCGTCCGCTTCCACGGGCACCGTGCCGATGATGCGCTTGATGTCCCACGGGCCGTCGATCCCAACCCGGTCCACCTGGCCGCCGATGTTCTGATAGGAGTAGTTATAGGTGAAAAGCCGAAGTCTCTTGATGGTGCCACGGGGAACTCCCTGCAAGCCCGGTCCCTGGTAAATATCCGCTATTTGCATCCGGGCGGTCTTTTCGCCTTCCCTGACTGCGTCGGGAATCATCGGCGGACGCTGGGTGGTTTGCAAAGGAGTAGGTTCCAGCAGGGCGTAGCCCGGCTCTTCTTTCACCAGCACCATGTTATCGAACACATCGACTAGGTAAATGCCCCAGGCTGATGCCGGGGTAGGTTTGCAGGCGGTGATGATGTAATTATCACTTAAAGGCACCGGGTGTAGGAATTTAGGCCATGAGTCGTCCACAAGGTTGTCCAGGATGACGGGTTCGACCTTCTTTCCGTAGCCGGGAATGCGCTGAACTACTCCATCCGCCTCGAAGCGGCCCCGCGACGGATCCATGATTACCAGTTCACCCATGCGCGGCACGCCATGATGCCCGCCCACAATTCCGGCCACCTGGGTGGGATGTCCGGGCATTTGTTTGGCATAGAAGAAGGCGTTCGGCCAATAGGAACCGCTGCCGTAAAACTCCCGTTGGTTGGTTCCGTCCGGATTCATGGTGAAGAGGATGCGCGCCACATAGTGCGGCAGGTCGGAGTATTCCCAGCGCAGGTATAGAACCCGGCCATCCGCCATGACCGTCGGACACCAGTTATGCTCCTGGTCAAACGTCAGCCGGCGGATCTTTCCGGTCACGGGCCAATAGCGATAAAAATTGGCGACATGCGAACTGCCTCGCACACAGGGCACCCCGATAAAGGGAGCCGTCGAGCTGAAAATGATGCTGTCGTCGGGCAGATAGCAGGAGGTATAGTTGTCCACATCCCCATCCGGGATGAGCGGAAGCTGGCTCGGTGTGCCTCCGGCCACATTCATTTCAAAGACTGCCCAGCGGTTATTGGTTCCGAGGGAGGAGAACATAAACCGCTTGGCGTCGTAATGCATGGCCAGATCCCCGACGAACTTTCCGCCTTCGGGCCGGTAAAAGGGGCGCAGCTCCACCTTCCCGCGCAACCCGCTGAGGACTGTGATTTCATTATCCAATCCCCCGCGGGGAAGAGTGCTGTTACTTTCCCAATTTTGTGGCAGGGCAAGGCGGTCAGCTTTGCGTTTGACCACCAGCATCCGGTCAAAATCCAGCAGCGGATTCGCCAGCAGCGATTCTCTCCGCAGCTTGGCCAGCTCCGCGGTCAGCGAGGCCAGATTCGTCCCCGAAACATCCTGGGCATTGGCCTCAAGGTAATCGAGCTTCTGAAGCCATTCTGGCCCCCTCGGGTAACGCCCCGGAAAGCACGAACCAATATCCTTGACGGCCATCCGGAGCGCGGCAATGCCTGCCAGCGCCTCCTGGCGCGCTGCTACAGAAGCCGGGGCCGCCATCGCCAACTGGAGTGCCAGCACGACCGCCGCGCGGGCAAGTATTTTTCGGTTTAGCATCGTCTTTCTTTCTGATGATTGCTGACGCCAGTGACGGTTCGTATCTTCAACCTATCGCTACCCCTAAGCTTGGCCACCCGAGAACTATCGGCCGCTTAGAGCGTGTTTGAAAAGT
>CAINDV010000436.1 GCA_903847485.1 uncultured Verrucomicrobiota bacterium | reverse complement strand
GAACGCGCGCGGCAGATCATTGATGATTACAAGCGACGATTTTCCGGGATCGATGCGTTCTTGCAGCGTTGCGTGCAGGAGGCGCACGAGCACGGCTTTGTGGCCACCATCTTGGGGCGTCGTCGACCGGTGCCGCAGAGTCTGCTCGTTTGCAGCGAACCCGTCGCGGCTCGCTTTGACAATGATCCCGCGCGGGCCGCCCATATTGCTATAGAGGCCACCAAATGCGCTGTACTTTAACGTGTTGAAGCTGATGGGGGCTTTTGCGGTAACAGTAAATTCGAGGTACCTGTTCCAGTCAATTGGCCCGTCCTTGACCGACCATCCAGTAAAGATGAAGTCCCCCGGTCCCTCAATGCAGCAATCATAGGATGGAGACACATTGTGCGCGACGAGCGCCGAGACCGTCACCAAGGCGTCGGCGTTGTTGGTATACACGGCGGAAAGCGACGAGGCATGGTCCGCCGCAGCCGATACTGGGAAATAGACGAATGCCTCGGGGCGCACGGTCGAGGTAGCAGCAATCAAGAGGAGGGCAGTAAAGCTGGGCAGCATGCTGGCCAAATGAGTACGAGTTCTGCTTGATTTCATAGGGAATTAAGGTGGGATTATTTACTGTTGGTCGTTTTCCGACGAGTCACTTCGCGATGGGCTGGTTCACGGGCAGCTTGCAGGCGCGGCGCAGCGGGGCGCTGGTGTCGCCGGTGTGCGGCCAGGCGGTGTCGGCGGTGAGTTGGATGTCGCGGCGCTGCGCGTTCACCTCGGCCATTTTCGCGTCGAGTTGCCCCAGCAGCTTGCCTTGGTTTTCCTCGGCTTTCTGCTGGTCCTGGTCGGCCTGCTTGCAGGCGGCCAAGGCGGCGGTTGCGGCGGCGAGTTTCTCGGGCTTGAGTCCAGGCAAGGCGTCAGCGGTGGCCAGTTTGATGATGGTGTCGGCGTCTTGTTCCAGGCCCTCGCGGTCGCGCCCGAAGTTGTCCTTGTTGATGCCGTAGGCGGCGCGCTTGGGGTCGCCGGTGGGGAAAAGGCGTTTGGCGCGTTGCTGGAAATCGCGCAGGAGCACCAGGAGGGCGTCGAGGGCGTCTTGCTCGGCTTGGGTGGCGCTGAGCTTGGCTTGCTTGGCGGTGACGACTTTGCCGGCCAATTCGCGGGCGGCTCCGGCCAGGGTCAACAGGCCAGCCGCCGCCGTGGCGGGGAGACCTTCGTCGGCCAGTTTCGCGGCGTGGTCGGCGTCCTTGGCGGCGGCGGCCACGTCCTCGGCGAGTTTGAGGTCGGCGAGGGTTTTCTGGTCAAGGTCGCCGCGGGTCTGTTTGGGTTTGGCCGGCGGAGGTGTAGGCGTGGGAGTAGGGGTGGGAGTGGGAATGGGGTCTGGCATAGTAGGTGTGTGTTTCAAGTTTCAGAAAAACGCGGAACGCGGAGTGTGGTGAAAGGAAGAATACCGAATGAAGAAGGAAGAAAGCAGGACACTGATTTCTGGCGCTGAGAGGCGTAAATCGTTGATAATAAGGGCGTACGGACGCGGCAAACGCGGGGAAGGGCTGAAATCCCGGCGGTACGGGGTCGGGATTGGGTCGTACGGGATCGAAACTGGGCGGTACAGGTGCGAAACTCGATCGTACGGGTGCGAAACTTGGTCGTACTGGTTTGGGCTTCGTTTGTACGGGGTGCGGATTGGTTGGCGCGGGGCTTGGGCTGGGTGGTACGGGCTGGAAACTCGACGGGGCGGCGGGCTGATTTGGGTGAACGCCATGCGGGCCGGCACGGCGTGCGCGGCCTGTTCTCGCTTCGTCCTGATCGTGTTACGGTTCACAGTGATGTTCCTTCCGAACGTGCCAACTTCGGAGCCTGACTGCCTCTGAGCAGCGAAAGTGTCTAAGGCAAGCCGGGGAAAGAGTCAACAGACTTTTTCAGCAATTCTGATTACGGCACTGTTTTCAAAGATTGCCGAGCCTCCTTACGTCGGCTCCTACAGGGTAGGAATCGCTGCTGCTTGTTTCTGGTTTATCGGGCAGCCTGCCACCCTGGTTCAACACGATGCCTTGGCGAAAATACTCCTCGCGCTGGGCAGCCGTCATTTTGTTGGCCTGGTGACGTCCGCGCGCGGCCACGCGGCTGCCGTGGGTGGCTGGCGGATAGTCCTGGGCCGGAGTCGTGGTTTTGGCGGCGGGCCGGTTCATGGAACGAAGACCGCAACTTAGGCGCTGGGCGTCAATGCTCTTTCGGCGCTGGCTGTCATTTCACCGGCGGCGTGGGCGGTGCGGTCGGCGGTTAAGAGATTACGGGTTGCTTTCACGGGCTGCCTATGGCTGAGTCATGCCTTTGATGCGCCAGGCCGGAGCCACCTTGCTGGGGTTGAGCCAGGAGAAACTCTCCATGGTCGTCCCGTTCAGATACCACACACCGATCTCGCCGCTGTCCGACTGCCAGAGGATCATCGGCTTCCCGTCTGACTTCCGGTTGCCCGCCCCCACGATCTGCCAACTCGGAGTCACCTGCTCCGGTGTGAGCGCCACGAAATTCGTTGCCGTCAGGCCGCTCAGGAACCACGCCCCGACCGAGCCAGCCTTGTGCCGCCACAGAATCTCCGGCCGGCTGTCACCGTTGAGGTCCAGCGCGCCAGCCATGCGCCAGTTCGGGTCTACCTTGTTGGGGGTGAGGTAGCTGGCATTAGTCATGGTAGCGCCATCCATAAACCACAGCCCCAGCCAGCCCGCGTCGCTCTGCCAAAGCACCTCTGCCTTTCCGTCGCCGCTCAAGTCCGGCGTGGCCACGATTTTCCACTCTGGCCCCATCTTGGCGGGAGTGAGGGTGCCGGCGCTGGCGAGCACGGTGCCATTCAGGTTCCAGAGGGCAAGCGCGCCGGCCTGGTGCTGCCAGAGCAATTCCGGGCGGCCATCGGTGTTGAGATCGGCCGCTGCCATTAGTTGCCAGGTCGGGTCTATCTGGCTGGGCGTGAGCAGTATGCCCCCATTGAGCGCGAGATTGGTGCCGTCCATGTAGTAAGCGGCGAGCGTGCCGTTCGTGTGTTGCCAATAGATAGTCCAAGTGTCGGTGCCGGCTTGGAACACGGTGTAGGTTTGCCTCGCAAGGGTGAGGATGCCGGAGCGCGCCGTCCCCGCCGGGTTCGGGTCCACGGTGTAGTCAACCGGCCCGCTGCCCGTGCCCATGCTGGTGGTGTGAATCCAAGAGTTGGTGGTGTCCGCCATCCAACTGCAGCCGGTGAAGTTAGTAACCATAAAACCGCCGCTACCGCCTCCAGAGCCAAAACCGCGAATGGTTTCGGAAAGGGTTAAGGCGCAGGAAGGCCAAAAGTGATAAAGCCCAAGGCCAGCGTTGCCGCCGGCCACATAGACATAGTTGCCTTGGACTGCGACGGAACTGGTTTTGCCGCCCGGCCAATTTGTGGCAACACCTTCGATCGTTGGCTGAGCCGGGTTGATGTCAGTGGCAACCAGCAAGACGCCGGCGTCGCCCTCGGCGACAAATGCGGAGTCGCTATTGGCCGCCACGCCGACGGCGTAGCCACCCGGCGCGTTCGCCACGTAACCAGCGAAGACAGGGTGGGCCGGGTTGCTCACGTTCAACACCAGTAACCCCGCATCGGCGGCAGCCACATAGGCATAGTTGCCGCTGACGGTTACACCCAAGACTTGGGCGATGTTTGTGTAACCGCCCACCCAAGTCGGACTGTTAGGAAGGCTGAGGTCATACACCTGCACGCCCGCCAGGCCGCAGGCCAGGTAGGCGTAGTTACCGCTGACCGCGACTCCGCTGGCGAAACCGCCGGCCACACCGCTCGGAATCGCGGCGCTGCCGGCACGCAGGACATTCGTAGGGTTACTTAGGTTCAAGATGACTAAGCCGGCGTTATGGGCAGCCACATAAGCGTATTTGCCGTCCCTGCTCATGGCCACGGCCCGTGCGGTGAGGCGCGTGGCCCCGCTTTCCGGATAGCCGCCGACGCGCCTTGGGGCAGTGGGGTTGTTCACGTCCATCACCGTCAGTCCGTAGGTGTAGGCCGCCACACAGGCGTAGCGCCCGTTGACGGCCAGCCCTTGGGCCGGCCAGTTGGTGACCCCACCGACGCGCACCGGAGCGGCGGGGTTACTCACGTCCAAGACTTGCAAGCCGTTGGTTTTGCCGGCGACGTAGGCGTATTGGCCGGCGACCGCGACGCAGTCCGCTTGTCCTGCCCAGCGGCCGATCAGCGTCGGGTCAGTGCTCGCCATTGAAGAAAGCGTCAGAGCAAAGGTTGCGGCCAGTGCCGTCAACGCCGTAAGGCGTGGGCGGCGCAGATATTTGCTGAATGATTTTGTCATTATGTATGGCAGCGGCTGGCGTCTGGGGGCCAGTTCCCTCCGTCCCTCCCGCCACCCGTGCGGTCGTGCCGGGTGTCTGGAGGCGGGACGAAGGAAGCCGCCAGCCGCCGGCCAATTACGCACAGAATGAGTTCGAAATCAAGTCTGGCGGCGGGGACGGCGGTTCGGCGATTTGACTCAAAAAGAATGTTACCGAAGGCGGGGTGTGGGCTGGCTGGACCGGCCACTGTAAGCTCAAAAGGGGTGTTACCCAAATATGAACCCCCACATGAGTGAAAAAACACGTCAAGAAGTGCTGGCCCAAACGCGCCAGCGCTATGCCACTGCTGGCCGACTCCACAAGGCCAAAATCATCACCGAACT
>CAINDV010000435.1 GCA_903847485.1 uncultured Verrucomicrobiota bacterium | reverse complement strand
GGACGCGGCTTTGGACTGGCTGAAATACCCTTCGCCGAAGTTGGTGCCACCCGAGGACCGGCTGGTCCTGGGGGGCGGTCACATCTGAAACCTGGGGCTGCCGGCACCCCAAAAACGCCGGTCTACTTCGGAATTCGGGCTCAAAGTGCGCTTTGGCACCGAGGAAATCGCGGTGGTGGGCGACCGCGGCATGATCAAGGCGCTGGGCCAGGCGGCGGGGGGCGAGGCGAATTTCCGCTACGTGACGGCGCTGACCGACCCGCAAGTACGCAAGCTTTTGCAGACCGGCGTGTTACAACTGGACTTATTCGACGACCAGCCGGCGGAAGTGCAAGTGGGGAACCAACGCTACGTGCTGCGACGCAATCCGCAGACCCAGGCGCGGGAACGAGCACGGCGGGCCGACCAATGGGCGCGCGTGCGTGCCTGGCTCAGGGCCCGCAACGCGGCGGTGGCCAAAGAACCGCGGTGCGACCCGGCCAGTTCGCTGCGGGGGGCGCAAACGCGGCTGCAAAAATACCGACTCAGCGGCTGGGTAAGCGTGCTGTTGGAAGGACGGAAAGTCGTGTGGACGGAGGCCGCCGCGGCGCGGGACAAGGAAGCGCAGTTGGACGGCTGCTATGTGGTGGTGAGCGACCTGCCGGTGGCGGCGGCCGACACGCAAGCCGTGCATGACCGCTACCTGGATTTGACGCGCGTAGAGCGGGACTTTCGCACCCTGAAGACGGGGCTGCTGGAAATCCGGCCGGTGTTCCTGCGCAAGGCCGACCGGACGCGGGGGCACGCGCTGGTGAGCCTGCTGGCGCTGAAACTGGCGCGGGCGCTGGAGCAACGGGTGGCACCGCTGGGGTTGACAGTGGACAACGCGGTGGAGCGGCTCAAGGGCGTGCGGTTGGTGTGCCTGGGCGAGGCGGCCCTGGGGCTGTGGCGGCTGGCCGACGGCTACCCGCCGGCGCAGACCGAAGTGCTGGGGGTGCTGCCGCAGTTGACGGCCCCGGTGTTGTCCCTAGGAAAAGCCAACCTCCGGCGTCTGACCACCCTGCGTCAAAGCCGCTCCAGTCAATGAGTTGCGTCAGTTTCATCTCCCGCGGAAACCAATGAGAAAATGGGGGAAGATGAGCCCGAGGTTGCCGGCCCCGCACGGCATCGAGCCTCTGGCATCCGCGCTCTGGTTGGTCCAGACGATGTAATAGGGAGAAGTCCAGTGTGCCCCGGCGGCCCGGTTCGTCGCGGCCCAGGCTAGCATCGCGAGGACACACAAACTCAATGCGGTCTTTTTCATAACTGTTTCTTTCGTGGGTTGCGCAAGCGCAAGGTCAGTGGCGCCAGGGTGTTTTGCCGTGCGGCCACTTTGCCATCCACAGTCACGGTCAATTGGCTGTCCTGCCAGCACACTCCCAGATCATGGCCTTTCACTCGCGCGTTAGGGACCCCAAAGCGCGTCAGGCCGAGGTTAAGGGGGTGGATGCGAATCGAGTCTTTGAGCGGGCTGGCTTCGATTCCCGCGACGTGGCGCATCAGCAGATCAATGAAATAGGAGTGAGCGTAGTCGAGGTCGGGGGCATTGGGCCTCCCGGTGATCGGGTCAAAGTGTTCCGAGACGCAAGGCCGCTTGAGGTCGAGGTCAATGAAATGCACTTGGGTGTACTTCATCAGGAGTTCCGCGGCGCCTGGGGTCAGGGACGGATCGAGGTCCTTGGCCGCGCGGGCCTCAGCATCGACCACGTGGCAGGTGGTCATGGGCCAGTTGTTCCAGTTCCAGTAGGTCCAGCCCAGCTTCCGCAACTCCGCCAGCTTGGGATAATCCATGGACACCGTGGGCAGCGGGTACGGCGTCCAGAACTCGGCCAGGTTGAACAGGTGCTTGAAGATTGGCAGATGCTCCTTCGTGCCAATCCCGGCCCAAAAGGGATAGAAGCTGGTTGGCGTTTTGACCAATGACCATTCTTTTGTCACTCCGTCCCGGTCGTAGAAGAACCCGGTCTTGGAATCCCAGAGCTTGGCCAGGATCATCTTACGGGTCTTCTCCGCCGAGGCCTGCCACTTTCGGCTGGCTTTGGCATCGCCCAGGATCTCCGCAATCGCGGCCATGGCCGTCATATCCACGTAGGCATACGAATTCTCATCGAGCGTTTCCTGGCGGTAATGAACGTCCGCTTCGACCTGTTTGCTCATTTCCGCGGCGGTGCGCGCCATCTGCAGTCCGGGGCGCAACACCACGCTGCGTTCGATATTGTCCGCCGTCTGAGCCGCGTCGGCGTCATTCTTCGGACGCCATTTGCGATCGTAGCGCAGTAACTTGTCGAAAGGATGAAAATAGAGGAAGCGCGCGCCCCACTCTTGGCCGGTGATGTTACTCCACGGATATGTCTCGTAAAGGCCGTCGTGGTCGGCGTCCAGTTCGCTCTCGTAGAGCGAGGTGGCTTGCTGCAACGCCGGCCAGAGTTGCCGCAGTTTCTCCTTGTCCGGGTGCAGGGCGTAGATGTCGGCCAGGGCTTTGACGAGGAAATTGTGGTAAGGAAAATCGATCGGCGACCCTTTGAGGCCCGGCGCGCGATTGGCTCCGTCGCCGTCGAGGTGGTCGGGATAGATATGATTGGCCAGTTTGCCTTGATGCAGGTTCTCGTAGAACGATTGCACGTTGCCGTAGGCCCAGTCCGGCGAACGCAGCCAGCGGAGATCAATCGTGCTGGGTGAGCCGGAGTAGGTGATCAGCGAGTTGAAACCGACCGTTCCTTCACGGGCCAGCGGCTTGCTCCAGCGCCCGTAGCCGCCGATGTTGAGCTTCGTCAGCAGCGAGTACCAGCGGAAATAGTAGAGCTTTTCCAGGTAAGGGTCGGAGCAGGCAAAGCGCGGAATCCCGGTGGTCAGCATCTGGTTCCAGTAGCTCGTGCTTTCTTTGCGGGCATCGGCGCGGCAGGCGGCGGCGGCTTGTTCCGCTTCCGCTAAGACCGGCCCAAACCCGAGCGAAACCACACATTCTACACTCTGCCCGGCGGAAACGGCAACGTCCATCTGACAAAGCCCATTGGAGAAAGTCACTGGATGTGTGGCCGCGAGGGCGCCGAAGAAGCGCGGGAGCACGGTTTGCGGATATCCGCCCGAAATCTCGAACACCAACCGGCCGTCCATCGGTTTCACCTCGGCGATGCCCCGCAGGTCGAACGTGAAGCGCACTGTCTGTTCCGCTGACCCAGAATTCCGCAGAGCGTGCTCGATCACGAGCGTGTCGCGGGGGCCGATCCAGCAATATTTCTGAGCCGAGATGCCTTCCAGCGCCTGACCGGTCGGTCCGACCAGGGGACTTGGCTGCAGTTGCACATAATCAGGCCGCCATTCGATAATGGAACCCTTCATGAGGCTGGATTTGACCGAGAGATCCTCAGCCATGTAGATCAGCCGTTCGGAATTGCCCACCTCGGCGTAAAGGTTTCCCGGGCGGCCGGCAAAGCCGCGGTCAGACCGGCCCCCCAGCAGCTTGCAGATGTCCTCCGGCGCTTCGGTCGCCGGACACCGGATTGCAGCTACAAACACCAACACTGCAAACACGCCCGATTGCACAACCAGCTTCGTTTTCATCAACTCGTGGAGCTACTTTTTCCCGGCAGAAATCGGCACATCGCAGAAGCTCAGGGCGGCAATGCCGTTGGCGCCAACCAGCAGCTTATCCTGGCTCCAGTTCATCTCTTTGAGATACGCAACCTTCTTCGCCGTCGAAGCCTCTTTCAGCTTGAGCGTGACCACGTTTCCGGAAACCGCACCCGCAGCGACTTTATCGGCAACCGTATCGAGGTAGAACTGACTGGCCAGCGCATCTGACCAGACCACCGGCTGGTCAAATTCCAGTGCGATGGCGTCTTTCGCGCTGCTCGTGTAGTAAGCCTGCTTGAGATTCGGCGCTGTGATGGAAGTGGCGGGCGCTTTGCCGTAGAAGTCCCGTTCGATCTGCGGCTGGATCAGCCGCGCAAATTCCGCCCAGCCAATCAGCGGAAAATGGCAGCCCCCGGGCGGTTGGATGCCCAGCGTGGACATGATGTCCATGTTCGAGTAAAGCCGCGGCAGATTCCGCTGCACCTCGCGCAACATGTCACCATGGCCGTTGCCCATGCTGCACGAGTTGGGCCAGATCTGGTAGATATAGTAGTGCCGGAGATTGGGGAAGTCCTGCTTCCAGGCCGCCGACATGTCCAGGAAGTATTGCTGGTAAGACTCCCAGCCGTAACCGCCGGTAGGGCCATCCGAGCCCTGGTCGTTCTCGCCCTGGTGCCAGAGCACCGCGCGGATGCCATGGGTCAGCCGGGCCTGCTGCACCCGCCACAAGATCCGGCCGTAAATCGTGTTCAGATCGGTGGGATGGCTTTCGTTGCGCTGATGCTGGTCGATCCGTGTTCCGCCGCCGGCGCCATTGATGATAAAGATCGGAATGTTGTTGCTGGCCACCAGCCGCTTGGCCAGTTGCATACCCCACCAGCCCAGCTCCGCCTTCTCGCCTTTCTCCGCCTTCCAGACCGCATAACACCACAAGTTCTGCCGGGGGCCATTCTCCTCGCCACCCGGACGGCCATAACTGCGAATCCACTCGCTCGTGTCCGGCGGAGATTTCTCGCCGGTATCCGTCGCCAGGGCGTTGGATTGGCCGTCAATCAGGTAGGCGTCGCCGCAGACCAGGTTCGTCACCGTCTGCACCACCGTCTCGGCACCGCCGGTTTTCGTCCCGAACTCCACCTTGTATTTGATGAGGCCCGGCTTGAGCTTGACCGTGAAAGCATATCCCTTCTCCGCCGTCGGCTTCTGGGTTTCGGTCTTCAAGAGTTTGTCGTCCGCATAGACTTTCAGGAAGACCGAGTCGGCCGGGCTGGACAAGGTTCCGTTGTAATAGAGGGTGCCCTCGTTCTTGTCGTCACGGGCGTAGAACTGACCGTCTTCGGGCTTTTCGTCCTTGCCAGGAGTCCTTTGGACCCAAGGATCACTCTCCGGTTGGGTGACCTGGATTGCGGCCGTGGCCACCGTGGTCGCGCCGCCGTTATTGACCGCCAGGGTCACGGTGATCGGACCGGTGTACTGCGACCGTTTGAGAATCAGTTTATCGGGCGCAATCTCTTTGGTCACGGCGCCGCCGGAAACGGTCCACTTGTAATGCAATTCGCCCGCGCCTTTGTCTTTCATCGCTTTGAGGTTGCCGATCACCGACAGCACTTCGATGGTATCCCGGCCATTCCACTTGGCGGGAGCTTTGAGAGTTACCACCGGCTCGGGGATCGTCTCCTTGATGGTCACGGGCACATCCTTGGTCTTGACCTCGTTGGCGCACACCGCCTTGAACTGCAAGGCCAGCGAGGTGTCGCCCACCACGCGCCGGGCATCGAGCGTGTAAGAGGCCTGGTCCACGGCGACCACGGACTCCGCGCCATCCCGCTTGAGTATCCAATACGTCTTCAGGGCGCCCCCGACCTGCGCGGTGACGGTTACGCTCTTGGCTTCGTCCACCGTGACCGACGCCGGCGAAACCGAAAAAGCGCTGCCAGGCTGCACGAGGATACCCACCATGGTTTGCCGGGGATTCTGACTCTCATACTCCATTTTGACCCAGTCGGCTGAGCGGACCACCTTCGAAATGCGCACCTCGTCAATGTCGCCGACAAACCGGTAATTACCATACCAGCCGCCGACATACATCCGGGCCGGGCTCTTAACGTTGAGCGGAGCCCCGCGGTTATTCCTGACCGCCTTCGCGCCCCCGCTGGCATTCGAACCATCCAGGACACCATTGACGTAGATCAGCGACTCCCCCCGCTTGTAAGTGTTCACCACGTGAATCCATTGAGACATCGGAATCCGGCTGTCGCCCGTGACATTGCAGTCCGAGAAGAAACAATCCATATACATGTGGGCCGGGCTGACCAACTGCATCACCACTTTGCCTTGCCACTCCTGGTTTCCCCACCCGAGGATGTCCACATTCGACTGCTCCGCCTTGAACCAGGCCTCCGAAGTATGGGGGCTGTCGCCGGTCGGCAGGGTCGTGATGCTTTCCCCGCCCTTGATACCCTTGCCGATGCCAAAGCGCCGGCCCTGGCCGATCATGCCGGGAGAGGCCGAGGTGCCGGCATCGGTCGGGGTCAGCGCGCCGGCCTCGTCTTTGACGGGATTCGCCGGGTCGCTCAGGTGCATGACCGTGAGGAAGCCGTTCGATTCGTTGAACACCGCCGAGCCGCTCGATTCACTGGCCGCATCAGCCTTCCCCCAATGCAGTTTGATTTCCTGGCGCGCATTGCCCTTGATGACCGGGATGCGCACCCAGATGGCGGCGGCGCCGTTGGCCGCGTCCCATTGCTCCACCTGGTACGCCAGCGCCTTGCCGTCGGCCGAGAAGCGGACGTCGGCGCCAGTGGGCTGCGCCTGGCTGAAGTCGAAAGTCGCCTTGTTCAACCGCACCAACAGCGGGAAGTTCTCTTCCGCCGCCGTGGCCGGCAGGTTCGCGCCCTCGGGCGTGGTGAGGATGTAGAACGAACCGCTGTGCTGCCACTCCTGGTATTGGGCCGGAGCCGCTTGCAGAATGGCGAGAAACATCGCCAAACCTATCACGTTGTGCTTTGTCATATTACGCTTATTCTCTTGTCTGTCTTTCTTGCCGTAGCCCATTATCACCATGATTGTACTACTTAGCTGAGGGCCGGCATCGGTCGCTTGTCGCTGCGTGCTATACCCAGGCTGAACTGTGGCCATGATGTCACCATATTGCGCGAGGCTCAATAAATTGAGAGCAGATACCGGACTCCTTTTCGTGTGGGAAATTCAACGGAACCGTCCAGTAGTTGCCGCGTCGTTATGCTTTCCCCTTCCGACCTAACTGTTGCCTTGGTTGCGATTTTGATCCTGCAAGGCTGCCCTTCCTTTGAGAGGACTTCCACGCTCGTGACCTTCCCCCCGGTCCATTTCATATCCAACTCGAAGGCGCCGCGGGCGCACACACCCTTAAACCGGCCGGCGCTCCATTCTTTCGGAATGGCGGGCAGAAGGTCGATGACGCCCTCGTGCGACTGCATCAGCATCTCGGTTATCCCGGCGGCAACCCCAAGCGACCCATCCACCTGCAATGGGGTAAAGCATTTGGCAAAGAGTTGCGGATAAGCCTGCTCCTTGATGTAACCCTTAAAGATCTGGTTGGCCCTGTCGCCTTCGTAAAGCCGGGCCCAGAGCGACATTTTCCAGGCGCGGGAGAAACCGGCGCCGCCGTCGCCGCGCTGTTCGAGAACCGCCTTGATCGCCTCCACGTATTGCGGGGTCCTCCGGGCCGACAGCACATTGCCCGGGTAGAGGCCATACATGTGCGAAAAATGCCGGTGCTTGTCCTCCATCTGCCCATAATCCTCGGCCCACTCCTGCAGGCTGCCGTTGCTGCCGATCTGGGGTGGCACCAGCTTCGCCCGGGCCGCGGCCACTTTCGCGGCAAATTTCTGATCCACGCCCAATATCTTTGAAGCTTCTCCAAAGCAGCCAAACAGATCGGTCAATATCTGCATGTCCATGGATGAGCCGTAGCATATCGTGGTGAAATAGTAGTTTCCGGTTACTTCATCAAAGAAGTAGTGGTAGCCCGGGCCTTTGGGCGGGTTCTCGGGTGAATTCGAAGGATTGGTTACCAGCCACTTCCCATTGCGGTGAGGCACCAGAAAATCCATAAAGAACTCGACCGAACCTTTGATCACCGGGTAGATGTCCCTTAAATAATTGCGATCCAGCGTATAGAGATAATGCTCCCATAGCTGGTTGCTAAGCCACGCCCCGCCCACGGTGAAGGTTCCCCAGGTCGGCCCGTCCATCGGGGCCGCCACCCTCCAGATATCCGTGTTCTGGTGAAACACCCACCCTTTGGCCCCATAGTGCTCTTTTGCCACCCGGGCACCCTGGTCGGTCAGCTCTTTCACCAGTCGGGTCAGCGGCTCGGCGCATTCCGAAAGATTGCCGGATTCAACCGGCCAGTAGTTCATCTCCAGGTTGATGTTGGCGGTGTATTTCGAATCCCAGCTCGGATTCATGTTCTCGTTCCAGATGCCCTGAAGATTCGCCGCCTCAGTTCCGGGGCGTGACGAGGAGATCAGCAGGTACCGGCCGAAATGGTAGCACAGCGCCGCCAGGCTAGGGTCGGGCTCAGTCTCAAAAGCGGTCATCCGCTTGTCGGTCGGCAAGTGGGAATTGCCGGTCGTCCCCAGGTCCAGCCGCACCCGGTTGAACAGGCACTGGTAGTTCGTGACGGCAGCATCCCGGACGGTCGCGTAGGTCTTTCCCTGCAAACCGGCCAGGTACTTGGCCACCCGGGCAGCCGGATCGGCGCTGACGTCCTTGTAGTTCACAAAGCTTGTGGCCGCCGCGATATACAGGGTCACCGCATCCGCCTTGTCAGCCGTCATTTCGGCGTCCTCGACCTTGACTGTCCCGCCATCGGGAACGGCCTTGAGCTGAACCCGGTACCTCAGGGCGCCGGTTACTCCCATGTAATCGGCGGACTTGCCATTGATCATCAGGCCGTCCGGGCCCCCTCCGTCCATGCGGAAATAGTCCGTCGCGTAGTTGGAGTGCGCCGAGTTACGGCAGCCCCGCAAACTGGCCCGGAAGGAAATGCTCCTAGGCTTGTCGGCGGTCAGCCTTACCACGATCACTTGGTCTGGGGCCGATGAGAATACCTCCCTCCTAAACCTCACCCCGTTGGCGGTGTATTCGACGGTGGCAATCCCCGTTTCCAGGTCCAGCCAGCGTTTATAGCCGGTCACTTCCTTTTCGTTTTCAAAAAAGAGATGGAGGTTGCCGATCGATTGATACTTCTGCTGTTCCACCGGATACCCCATCAGGTACCTGCCAA
Organism: uncultured Verrucomicrobiota bacterium; assembly: GCA_903847485.1. GTDB lineage: Bacteria > Verrucomicrobiota > Verrucomicrobiia > Limisphaerales > JAJXZI01 > CAINDV01. The sequence continues at coordinate 19,052 of CAINDV010000435.1, read as the reverse complement.
AGAGCTTATGTGCGCCGATGGGATTGCCTTCAAAAATCATCTTTTGAATTTCGGGCAGTGCTTTATAGCCTCCCTTGACCACCGTGGAATATGGGCCGCCCGACCAATAGGTCTCCTCGTTCAACTGGATACGTTCCTCGGAATTCTTTCCGAAGACCATGGCGCCCAGGCGGCCGTTGCCGATCGGCAGTGCCTCCTCCCAGGCCTTGGCAGGAGCTTCATACCACAGGAGCGATGACGGATCGAAACTCTTACTATCTACGTTGTGAGAGCTATCGGTTTGCTCTCCGGTTAAGTGGATTAGCGAACAAAACAGGATTGAAGCGCATACAAATAGAATCTTTTCCATAATACTCTTAATGTGTTCTTTCAATTGCACGTCCTTCGTCCACTGGGGCGGTAACCTTCCGTCTGCCTGCGGGCGGATTCGGGGTGCTTGTCTGAAACGGATCGTTGGAGATTGGCAGGCCTGTCGCTTTCTATCCTTGATTGAGGTTGTCCTATAACGGTTTGACCCGGATTGTCTGTGGGCTGCCGAGCGCAGTTTGCTTGGCATCAACGCTTTTGGTTAGAGTGACAGTGTATTGGCCTGGCTCGACCAGCGGACCTGACTGTCGGCGGCGGGAGCCGCGGCCACCGCGGGACTGAGACTCCGCATCGCCGCCGTATTCCCGGCCTCGGTGCAGATCCCATTGCACCCGATGGAAACCTGGCGTGGCCGGGCTGGTGAGCTGCCGGACCGCCTTTCCCTGGGTATCGGTGATCACCAGAACGACTTTCTGGTTGTCACCTTGAGCAAACGCCTCACCTAGGTAATAACTCAGAGTGGCGCCAAATGGCGGATTGGTTGTTGTGGAATTGCCGAAAGCCGCGACGACATATCCGAGTTCGTTATAGACGAGCGCGTCATGGGGCGGACAGAGGAATGCTTCCTGCGCCAGGTTTTCAGGCGTTAAGTAACGCAGGGCCGCATAGTCGTCCAGCACATACAATCCGCGGCCAAAAGTGGCAGCAACGAGGTCGCCTTCCCGGCGCTGTATGGCCAGGTCGCGGAACTGAATTGTGGGAACCCCGCCCTTCAATTGGAGCCAATGTTGGCCGCCGTCAACGGTGAAGAAGAGTCCAAACTCTGTGCCCGCGAACAGCAAGTTGGGATTCTCATGATCTTCGACGAGCGACCAGACCACATGACGATCCGGCAGGTTGGAGGCAACAGAGGTCCACGTTTGGCCGCGGTCTCGGCTCGTGAGCAGGTACGGCTTGAAATCACCTTGCTGATAGTTGTTGAACGCCACGTAGAGCGTGTCGGCATCGTGTTGCGATGCGCAAATATCAGAGACATAGGTTCGCTCTGGCACGCCGGGGAACCGTTCGGTTCGCCGCCAATTCTCTCCGCCGTTTGTGGAGATTTGCACCAGCCCATCATCCGTCCCGACATAAAGCAGACCTTCTTTCAATGGGGATTCTGCCAAGGCGGTACAAACGCTGAGCGGGCTGGTAAAGCGATTCTTCTGGACGGCGTCGGCCTCCCAGGTTTGTCCCATGACCAGTTGATTGTCCGCATCGAGTTGACGTGTCAGATCGTCACTGACCGTCTGCCAGTGATCGCCCCGATCGTCACTGCGATACAGACGACTTCCTGCCAGGTACAGGCGTTTATGCGAAAAGGAACTGATGATGAATGGCGTATCCCAGTGCCACCGGGGTTGCGGAGCGCCCTCGGCAACGGTTGGTCGAATGCCGGCGCTGATGCCGGTGTGTTTGTCCAAGCGGACCACGTCGCCATTCTGCGACATGCTGTAGACGATGTTTTCATCTTGGGGATCGAAGCGGGTTTGAAAGCCGTCACCGCCACCGGTGACGATCCACTCGCTGGCCCGGATGCCGACACTGTATTTCGTGCGCGACGGACCTGCCATGGAGCCGTTGTCCTGCGTGCCCCCACCCACATTGTAGAAGGGTTGGGCATTATCCGCTGCTACGCGATAGAACTGGGACGTGGGCAAGTTGGTGAAATGTCGCCAAGTCTCGCCGTGGTCGTACGATTCGTAAAGCCCGCCGTCGTTTCCCACCAGCAAGTGATTCCGATCCGTCGGATCGAAGACAATGGCGTGATGATCGACGTGGATGCGCCAAGGCACCGGTTGAAACTTCTGTCCGCCATCATCAGTCACGTGGATCGTGCTGTCTATGGCATAGACTCGGTCATACTGGTGTGGATCGGGATAGATTTCGCCGTAGTATTGCGGGTCAACCACCTCATAGCCGCTCTGTCGCACCCAGGTTTCGCCGCAGTCCGCCGAGCGGAAGAAACCGCTCTGGTTTCCCGCCGCGCAGACCAGGGCGTAAACGACGTCTGGCTTCTGGGGTGACACCTCGAGGGCGATGCGCCCTTTGTCCACCGCGGGCAGGCCGTTCGTCAGCTTCTTCCAGGATTCTCCGCCGTCGGTTGTCTTGTAGATCACAGACTCTGGACCGCCGCCGATCAATACACCGACATTCCGGCGCCGCTGGTACGATGCAGCATACATTACGTCGGGATTCCGCGGATCGTAAGCGAGGCTGGTGACGCCGGAATTTTCGCTGATCTCAAGCACGGCTTTCCATGTCTGTCCTCCGTCGGTCGTCTTGAACACTCCACGATCTCCGCCTGGCGACCAAAGCGGACCTTCTGCGGCTACGAAAACGACGTCAGACTTGCGTGGATCCACAATAATCCGGCCTATATGCTGTGAGTTGTGCAAGCCCATGTTCTTCCAAGACCGGCCGCCATCCGCGCTTTTGTAAACGCCATCGCCGTATCCGACGCTGCGATTGGACGAGTTCTCCCCGGTGCCGAGCCAAACCACCTCCGAATTGCCGGGATCGATCGTCACGCAGCCTAGGGAATAAGACCCCCCATCGTCAAAAACGGGTTGCCAATCGTTGCCGCGATTCGTGGTTTTCCAGAGACCGCTGGAGGCGTTGGCAAGGTACCAGACACTGCGGTTCCGCGGGTCAACAGCGAGGTCGGCGACACGCCCGGGGAGAATGGTCGGACCGAGCGATCGCAAAGCGACTTCACGAACCTGTTCTGTGGTCAGGGGTTCCGCATTCTTTCCAGAGGCCAATGCGGTAGAGCCCGTTGCATGGGAGTCTTGCCCCCAAACCAGCGCGCGTTGTGGGATCAAGCCGGCAATAAAGCAGAGAGTGACAACGACGGCAGCGATAAGGAGCTGCTTGTTGCGAGCCTGCCTGTATCGAGCACTACGCGGCTGAGGGGAAATTGGTATTCGGTTCACGCGAAACACGGCGCGAAGTTGAGAGGGCGGCGATGGAATGTCAAGAGCCGGTTTTGGCGGTGCCGGTTTTGGCGGGTTTTATGGCCCCTATGGCCGCAAAACTGCCGGGTAAACAACCGCACGGGCTTGAGCCTTGAAGTCTGCCGTATCGCAGATTTTCAATCCACATAAGCAACGCCACGCTCGTGGTCTGCCGAATGGAATTCGGCGATACAGCGGTTGGAAACCTGCGCTACGAGCGACCCTCTCGGGCGAATGGCAGCAGTGCCCGGTTGCGCCCCCCTTCAAAAATAGTGGTGATTTCGGCTTGCCTCCGGGGCCAAAACATCCATGATTCCACCGCTGTTTGAAACAATTCTGCTTTAGTGAGGAAAGTCCATCGCGATGACAGCAAGAAAGAACGGGCTAAAACCGGTTGGTTTGATCACCAGCGCCGTGGTCTGGTGTGCCGTCAGCGTCCATGCCCAGAGCGGCCCCACGATCACCAACCAGCCAACCAGCCACACGAACCTGGCGGGTACCAGCTTCACCTTCATCGTGGGGGTGGGTGGCACCGGACCATTCACCTACCAATGGCAGTTCAATGGCACCAACTTCCCAAACAACATCATCACCACTGTCGCGGGCAATGGCACATACGCCTACGCGGGGGACGGTGGCCCGGCCACCAATGCCAGCCTTCGTTATCCGCAGGGCGTGGGTTTTGATGCCGCGGGTAACCTGTACATCGCTGACAACGACAACAACCGCGTTCGCAAGGTGGACGCCAACGGCATCATCACCACCGTGGCGGGTGACGGCAATGGATCAAGCACTGGCTCGGGAAGGTACGCGGGGGACGGGGGTGCGGCCACCAACGCCAGCCTATACCGCCCCAATAATGTGGCTTGGGATGCCGCCGGCAACTTGCTTATTGCCGACATATTTAACGACCGCATTCGCCGTGTGGACACGCACGGCATCATCACCACGGTGGCGGGCAAGAGCGGCAGGGGCTATTCAGGGGACGGCGAGGCGGCCACGAATGCAGAATTGAATCTTCCCGCGAGCGTGGCTTTGGATGCCATGGGCGAACTCTACATTGCTGACTTGGACAACAACCGGATTCGCAAAGTGGACACTAATGGTATCATCACCACCGTGGCGGGCAATGGCAGATATGGGTACGCGGTGGACGGTGGACCAGCCACCAACGCCAGTCTCAGCAACCCTCAGGGAGCAGCCGTAGATCTCATTGGTAACCTGTATATTGCTGACACCCGCAATTACTGTATCCGCAAGGTAAACAAGCAGGGCATCATCACCACTGTGGCGGGCAGGGGAGGCGTCAATTATCCCCCAGGGGACGGTGGCGCGGCGACCAACGGCGGCCTGTCCTATCCTTGGTTCGTGACTTTGGATGCCATTGGCGAACTTTACATTGCTGACCACGGCAACAACCGCATTCGCAAAGTTGACACAAATGGCATCATCACCACCGTGGCGGGCAATGGCAATCGAGCCTACGGAGGCGACGGCGGCGCGGCCACCAACGCCAGCCTGAACGGGCCAGCCTGTGTGGCCTTGGATGCCGCCGGGAACCTGTATATTGCTGACTGGTACAACAATCGCATCCGCGAAGTTCATTTTGCCGGGTTTCCAACCCTCACGCTAAGCAATGTCAGCGTGGCCAACGCTGGCAACTACTCGGTGGTCGTCACCAGCAAATACGGCAGCGCGACCAGCGAGGTGGCGGTGCTCACCGTCACCGTTCCGCGCAGCCCGCCGCAGATCATCGTCACCAACGCCAATTTCGGCATCCGGACCAACCGATTTGGGTTCAACCTGAGCGGCGCCTTCGGCCAGACGATTGTGGTGGATGGCTCGACGAACCTGGCGGATTGGCTGCCGCTGGCCACCAATAGCGTGGGCGGCAGCCTGATATACTTCTCCGATCCGGGTTGGACCAATTTCCCCTGGCGTTATTACCGGGCCCGGCTGCCGTGATGGCAACACAGTATCGCCCGTCGCCCCTCTCGCCAGGAGCCCGGCGGCACGAACACGGGTCGTAGCCGCAGTTGGCCCTCATTCAGCCGGCACCCCGTCCACTTCCCGCCTTCGTCGTTTCCCTGCGCCTCCCGGATCAGCGGCTCGTCAAGTCCGGGACGAACGCGCTGGGGATGCGTTCGTCAAACTTCAGTTGAACCCGAATTCCGAAGCTCGAATGACGAATGCCGAAAGAAGCCCGAATTCCGATTGAAGAATCGCGGACTACCGCGGAACGGTTTGGTGCGTGGACTTGGCCGTGCTCCTGGCAGCGAGCTTCGTCATTCGTCATTCGAACTTGCCGTCCGCCGCGCCGTTGCCGTGCGCGAGGCTGTGGTTGCCGTGTCCTGAGTGGTCGCGGGCATTGCCGCGCAGCGGCCAGTAGCCGACCAAGTCGCGCGCCGGACGGTCACATGAATCGCTGCGCGACGATGAGGGCGTTGCACATCCGGCGGTCACGACCAGTCCACCCAGCGCGGTGCTGGTGCGGGTAAGGAAGATTCGTCGGTTCATGGGTAATTGGTATTGAACCTCGCGCGGACTACCGCCGCTCACGGTGGTCGTGGCCTTGATCGCGGTGGGATTCAATCCCGCGTGGTCGTGCCAGAGGATCTTGGCGCGCTCGACTTGGCGCACCGGTGCAGAGCGCCAACGCCGCCGCGAGTCGAGGCGTGTCTTCTCCTCAACGGTGAGATGCAATACCGGGAGCTGGGATTTTCCAGCCAGGCTGTGAGCACATGGACGAAAAATCTCATCTGTAAAGCTTTTAGCGAAACGATGTAATAGATTGAACAGCAGACGTTTCACACCATTGTGAAGTCAGCCATATCCGCACCCTGGACCGGGACAGTCCGCAGCAGCGGATGAATCTCGCAATTCGACAGAATGGCCCGCATGACGGCCGGAACGCCCCGCTCGGCATCGGCAATACCCTGGACACCCTCCAGCGAACAATAGAGCGCGACCACCTCATGCTTCGCGTTCAACTCCTGCTCCAGCGCCTTGAGCAAGGTGGTCTTACCTGACTGCCGGGCGGCGTGAATCAAAAAAAAAATTGCTTCGCGGCGATCAGTCCGCCCAGTTGCGGCAAGCGCGCCAGCGTGGGCACCAGATAGTGCTCTCCGGGGACACACGGCCCGGCTATGTTAAACATTCTTGGCATAACGTCGCTCTTTCTTAGTGCTCAGCAGCCGTTGGTTCAAAAACTTGTCCCCCTGACGGTTGAAACAAAAGTGAACGAGGGCACGATCACCTCGTCGCCCGGCTGGAGATCGAGCAGCAACGCCGCCATCTCCAGCGCGTGCGCGCAGGAAGTGGTAACCAGTGCGCGCCACCCTGTCAAAGCAATGTCAGCGTGCAGATAACGGATCACGATGGCCGCGCCATAAACGACGGAGAAGCCCGCAAGCGCAAACCCGAAACGGATGGAGAGCCAGAGCGGCTTGTTCGACTGGGAGACGATGTACTGGATGGCGAGGTCCAGCAGTTTGCCGAAGTCATAGGCGCTTTCGCCGACAAACCGCGCCACGTCCACATAGGCGCGGCGGAAGCCGACCGAGTTGAGGAAGATCGGAAAGGAGCGGTTTCACTCACGGAACTGGCACACGTATGCGATGGCCCGGCGGGAGGAGATGGAAAAGTTGGCGACCGAGTTGTCCAGGTGACTGTCTCCGAGGTGGTTATACAGTGCGGCAATAAAGGCCGAACTCCAGCGCCGGTAGAATGAGTCCTGCCGCTCCTGCCGCCGGGCGAAGACGATGTCGTAGCCTTCCTGGGCCTTGCGGTAGAGCTTCCCGATTTCCTCCGGTTGGTCTTGGAGGTCGCAATCCATAACTACCACCCAGTCGCCGACGACATGGTCCAAGCCATCGGTGATGGCGAAGTGATGGCCGAACTTGCGGCTGAGGCTGATACCCTTCACGCGGGAGTCGTTTCCAGCCAGAGTGGCGATTGCCTCCCACGAACCGTCGTCGTCGCCGTCCTCGACAAGCACGATCTCGAAGTCGGGCGTGAGCGGTTCCAGCGCCTGCGTGAGGCGGCGGTACAGTTCGGCCAGGCAATCCCTGGCCTGGTAAACCGGGATGACCACCAAAAGATGCGGATGACGGGCCGGATCAGGCATGGGCGGAGGATACGGGTTCAGCCACCGCCAGGCAAGATGTGCTGCAAGGGAGGCCCTGCCCGCTAGCGAGGCGGGACTGTTCCCAATGACAGACCCGGTCCAGGAGCGTTCGCCCCCGTGCCCGGTGCAGGCCGGAACAGCTCCGGGCGGGCAGCCGTAGCCAGCCAAAGCGGCTGGCAGGCAGCGGCACAGAAACAAGGGCAGTGGCAGCGGAGAAAACATCTTGCTCACCAAGAGAGTCGGAAAGCCAGCGCGCTCCAGGGTTAGAGCGTTTCCAGAAATGATGTGGCGACGCCGTCGTTTCAAACCCTTCTTGGGCAGTCTCTGTGAACTGTGACGCCGCTATATCATTTCTAAAAGCGCTCTAGTGTCGGGCCGTGCGCCCATCGCGTCCTGGGTTCGCTGGAGCCTCATCTAGCCATGCGCCAAGACACTGGCAGATAGGGATAAGGGCCGCACTTAGCGAGCACCCTGACAGTCTGTGTGAGCGCGCCGGAGGGCCAGGAGACGCCATGTAGTGGGAAATCATAGACAGGGTTCTCCCTGCGGGTATCAAGGTCCAGAGCCGCACGCTGGGGCTGTTCCCCGGATGAACAAGGCATGACACTTAACGCCGGCCTGTGGAGTCTAGGTTTATGCTCATTGCGGCTTGGGGGTGTGGCCCACCGGCCCGAATGACACCGGCCCGTCCGAGAGTTGGAAGGGATCCCAGCCGTAGGCCAGCCTGCTCTCGGTAGCGAGTTGTTTGGCGCGAAGGAACGCCGGAAACGAATCCTCAAAGACACAGAAAGCCATATAGACGGAGTTCCCTGATTGGTTTCTAAAGTAAGTTCTCAGTGCGGCTGCATTGGCGTTGGGATCAATGCCTTTGCCCAGCTTCGGCACCGCTATCTCACTGGTGAGTGTGGAAGTCCACTCGATGTCTGTCTCGTTGCGGCTGAGGTCCGAATTGCGGCAGGTATAGATACGACCGTAGCGGGCAATGATGTAGGTCACCCGTTTGCCGGTCTCGTGTTCTTTGGGCAACCTTAGTTGGCGCTGCGACTCGTTGACGAGATTAGCAGCCTGCTTTTCCAGACCGGCCAGCCGGGCATTTAGCCGCTGGGCGTTTTCCTGGGAGGCCGCCAGGCGGTTTTGAGCTTCTAGTTTCTTGACCTGCGCTGCGGTGAGTTGCGCATTCAGACTCTTCATCCGCTCTGCCGGGTTAGTGCTGGAGGTAGCCTCGAGTTCCTTGGCGTTCTGTGCCACAAGCTCGCGGATAGCTTTGATCTCGTCCTGGATTTGCTGGCGTGTGGCGAGTAATGACACCTGCGTCTTCCAACGGTCGTCGTTGGCCTTTGCCTGCAACGTGGTCTGGAGTTGAACGGCTTGCTGTAAGTTACCCTGTGCCAGAGCAAGGCGGCGCTGAAGCATCTCCTGTGTGTCAGACGCGGTCGCCGCGCTGCCATGTCGCTCCCGGCTAGTCAAGAGTGTCACCAGCACCGCCAACAGAATGATACCGCCGAAGGTGTTGCACATTGTGTCGAGCAACATATCGAGGCTGTCATTGGGACGTTGGCGGCGGAGATTCATGATTTCCTAAGACCGATCCACTCTAAGAAACGCTGCCACCAGCCTTTGGGTCTAAGTGGCGTAGGTGGTGTGGGTTGGGCTGCGGGCGGAGGTGTTGGCTTCTTTGGATCTGTGAAGGCGGGTGAGTTGGTGTCTGCGCTACGCTCTGAGGCGTCCGCACTCTTTGCGGTGGCCGGGCCGGTGCCATTTGTTACTCCGGTACCGGAGCTGGCCCCACGCCTGTCTCCGACACCTAAGCCATTAGTTTTCCCGCCACCGGAGCTACCAGCACTCCCACCACCTGAGCCAGCGCCGGTCCCTGTATCTGGGCTGGTGTTATTTCCCGTACCGGAGCCAGCGCCATTCCCGCCCCCGGCACCGGTGCCACTCCCCGGACCTGAGCCACCACCGCGACCGCCAGCGCCTCCGGTCTGGGCTGCCCCACCTTGGGAGCCAGAGAAGCCGAACCACCCGAGCAAACGTTGCCACCAGTTCCTTTCTCTTGCCGCAGCGGCGGATGTGGGCCGGGCAGCAGCGCTGGATCCTGCGGCACCTGGCTGCTTAGAGGCGGAGGAAGGGCCGTCAACTCCGCTGCTGCCGCTGGCTTCGGGAGCCTGGCCTTGCTTTGCTCCGGCACCTGAGTTGTTGGCCCCAACCTCGCCGCTAGTTCCGGGGCCGGTGGATCGGCCCTTGGGATCAGAGAACCCTCCGCCGCCGGGGGGGCCTTGAGACACGGGCTGGCGTGGTGGTGGCGTGGTTTCATCCGGGATTGGTGGTGTGGAAAAGTACACCTCCTTGTCTTCTTCCAACGCATCGAAGCCTACCTCAAACCCTTGGGCGCGTGCCATTTTGACTAGGCTGTCAAAGAGCGCGATGCCTGATGGCCGGATCAGAAAAACGACATATTGATCATTCGTGTTCCATTTCCTCAGATAGGAATCGAACCCGGCACGCGCATTCGATTTGCTGAATTCCTTCGTTTGGTCCGGCTGGTCAAAGCGCTCCAATTTCGCACCGGCGGCACTAATGACTGCGAGTATCGGCTCCTTAGTGGTAGAGGTCTTGTCGGGGATAAGCCAAAGCTTACCTTCACGCTCGCGAAGTTTCAAGAGTTTCGACTGAACCCCGGTAACCCGTTGATCAAGGCGAGCCATCTCGTCGCGAACTTTGGTTTCCTCACGGGCGAGGGCTTCGGCTTCTTGAATGACTCGTTGAATTTGCGCCTTGAGATCAGTGAGCCCGAGAGTCCGGTCTCGCGCTTCCAGGGTGGACTGACTCGCGGCCAGTTGCTCGGCCACGCCGGCGAGTTGCCTTCTTTCTTCGGCGAGTTGCGCGCGAACTCTCGTGATGTCTGTCTCCAGCTTCTCCGCCGCGGGCGCAGTTTCCGCCGCGGCCAGCAATTCCTGCAAATTGCGGTTCTTCGTATCCACCTCTGCCTGCTGACGCAACGTCTCGGATAATTTGCGCTCCAGTTCCGGATCGGCGTCCTGAGTCGTCCGGCTGCTGGGACGATCCAAGTCCGTCGCCAGTATCAAGGTAACGAGTATAAGGATACCGCTGACGGCGGTGATGATGTCTTGAAACGCGAAGAAACTGATCTTCGTCGCGTTCAGGCTGCGGCGGCGCCGGCTCATGGCTGGGCGTCAGGGGCAGTCGGCGTGGGCGCGGGCGGCGGGCGGTCAATCAGGCGAAGCTTGGAAACGACGTGCGAATGACAGTAGTCATTACATTCGTCGAGAAAGGACATTTCACGCTTCTGCTGGAAGGTAATCCATAGCTGTAGGATGAGTGCGAGGACGAGGGCGATGAGGGTAGTCTCGAACGCGGTGGCCAGGCCGGCGGTGACTCCTTGGAGCGATAGGCGAATCATGGAGATGTCGCCCGAGGCTTGTAGTGTTTGTGTGAACTGGCTGATGGCCATGCTCAGACCTTGGACCGTACCGATGAAGCCCAGCACCGGAATCGCCCACACCAACCCGTTCAACAGTGCGTAGCTGGACGCGAGCTGGTCTTCATCGTTTTCAGCCTGGGCGCGCAGAATAGAGGAAACGTCGTTCACCTGGCCGATGTTTTTCAAATTCGAGAGGGCGCGGTCAATGCGATTGAGTAAGACGAAGTGGCGCGGATGGTCCACCAGCGAGTGGATGCGGGCGAGCACGGTGGCAGCGGTGGCTTCTGTGAGCACGAACTCCGGTTCGGTCGGGACGGCGGACAATGACAGCGCCCGCTCTTGGAATTTCAGCTTCCGACTTTTCAAGAATAGCACCGCCGCGCCGAAGAAGAAGAACAGCGTTGCGGGAATCATGGTGTATTGGTTGCTCGGGCGCAGAATCATGGCCGCCACCGTGTTGGCGAAAGGCAGGCGCTGCAAAATGAACACCGTCAGTGCGTAGGCGAGGCCCGTCAGCAAAACGGCAATGATGAACGCGAAGACATGGTTGACGCCAGTATGGCGACCACCTTTGAAGCCGAAACGGTTCTCGATGTCATGCTGAGTCCAGGCCAACAGTTCGGGATTGCTGGATTGCTGACTGGCGGGCGTTATTTGGGATGGGAATTGTGCCATAGGCTAGCGAGTTAGAATTCCGGTTCGGTTATTGTTAGGATATGCGCTTAGCGTTTGAACATCTGGCAACCAGCCATCATGTCGTGCAAGCACTGCTTTCGGTCAGTCCACGCACACATCAAGTAACCAATGAAGAGAATCAGAGCGGAGAACACCATGCAGAAGGTGCGCCCAGTTGCTTGAGCAAAGGAAATTCTGCGACCCTGCATATCCGTGACGATGAAGCCGCAGGCGATCTTGCCGAGGGTTGCTTGCTTAGGGCAACTCTCCATCACCGCGTAATACAACCACCCTCCTGCAAGTTGCGCAACCGCTACAACTTTGGGCAATGGGTCACTATACCATAACTGTCTGTCCATCATGCCAGCGGCTCCTGCGATGAATACCACCGCAAAGCCCGCTGCAATGGATGCCGCAAAGCACATGATTGTGTCGATCACATGTGCGGCAACCCTCAGCCAGAATCCCGGACGCTCGCCTGAATGAGCAAGGGATCCGCCTCTTTCGGCAGGGCCACCATGTTCAAGCCCGCCCCGACTGGATTCCGCGCTCGCCTTCTGCTGGTTTGATTCTACTTGGAGCCTCAGTTCGAGATGCTTCTGCTCCTCCGCGCGTTCCTGCCTCAATCGCTCACCGGCCTCCCGCGCTCGTCGTTCACCATCCTCTCTTGCCTGTTGCTCAACTCGACGTGCGGCATCTTGTTCGGCAAGGCAATCACGGATTGTGATCCAGCGGCCATTGTGAGAAATCTCGTGGAGCAGCCCGATTTCGCGCGCGGCGAGTTTAGCCTCAATGACTGCCGCTGTGTACGGTCCCTCCTGGCGTCCGCGCCAGCGAATCAAAAACGTCGCGCTGCTGTCATCGGACAAGCTGGCCTGCGCTGTGTGTGGGTTGTTGCTCATGGTTTGGTGGCGGCTCGAAATAGTGGTGGCAGCGCGTTGGCAAAAGAAGGGGCGTCCGCGCTGATACCCGCCTTCGTCAGATACTCAGCCCGCGAAACAGGCAGGGCCAAAAGTGGTGACAGCGGCAGCGCCGAACTGGAGGCGAGCACCGGTTGCTTGCGGGTCGCATCGTAGCTCCACACTTCAGCGGGTGGTGGGTTCTCGGTAATGAACGGCTTGCCATCCAGACCGACAAAGCCAACGTAACGCAAGCCATCCCTGGCCGTTGACTGCGCAAGCGCCAAGTTGCCCGCCGCCTGCCTCGCGTAGCACAGGGCTTTCTGGGCGATGATGAATTGATCGAGCTTGTCACTCCAGGCGTTTGCCTTTGAAGGCACAAACCAATCACCACTGGCAATCGGCCCGCCTACGAGACTGCGAATCTGCGCGGCGTGAGCGCGGGCGGATGGACAGAAGGAAAGTCCCCACGCATCGGGCTGAAATTCCATGAGTTCAACTAAGCTGCACATAAGATAGGCCCGGAACACGGGCGACCCATCGCGCGAGTCTTTGACAGCATCAAGAACTTCCAGCAACGGCTTGCCGTAAGTGTTGCCTCCCGACCAGACTTTGCCGAAACCGACGGTGCCAAACGCGGATGCTACCTTGAAGTCGGAGACTTGTTCCAGGCGATGAATGGGCTGCGTGGGCGACAGTTTCCACCGACCGTCAAAACAACCATACTCCCGGTTCGCAAACGTGGCGGTGGTTGCGTCCGCCGTCGGCGTCCAAGCTTTAATTTGCTCCCACCCTTGGGAGTTTGTCAGCGAACCGGCCGTGATCCATTCCACACTTGTCGTGTTCTCACGATCCAACCAAAGCCGGTAGCGTTGATGGTTGGCACTGATGGCTGGGTCGGCGCTAAGCCGCTGAAAGAATGTGCGCTCGGCGGGCATGGCGATTTCAGGCACGAGACTCGCGGGTTTGGGCTTGTTGATAAACGCCCAAGTGGCGGCATTGTTTGCGCCAAGCAACGAACGGAGAGCCGCCTCGTCACTTATGCCAAGTGTTTGAATGGAAGCTGCCGCCACGGCGGCTGGTGCGCTGGAAAACTCAGAGGAGGCGATGAGGCTGACCGCCGCCGAGAACTCAGTAAAGGCGCGGGCTTTTTTCAGCGCCTCCAGGCCATCGCCGAGTTTCCTCAATTCGCGGTCGTAGGCGGCGAACTTGGCGCGGACGGCAGCCGCCCGCTGGAGCAAGTCGTTGCGGAGGCTTAAATGATTCGTGAAGCCTGCTTCGTAATCGTTGATCTTCTGGATGACGCCGAGGAGCGTGGAGACTTGGGCCGCCGCCGTTTCGACTGGCGTGCGGTAGTCGAGTTGTGAGCACTGCTTTTCCGCGCTGTTGATCCACTGATCGAGAAGCCCGTTCACCGCTACGCCACCTTCCGAAAGGAATTGCTGCCACTGCTTTTCAAATGCGTGCAGGCGTGGTTCATTCTCCGTCTTCAGGTCGGGGGCAAGCGCAGTCAGGGCAGTGCGCGTTTGTGCCAGTTGCTCCGCAATCCTGTTCATTCGCGTAATATCCGGGTCGCCGCCCAGTTGGGTGGGGAGCTTCGCAAAAGCGGTTTCATAATTCGTGAGCAAGCCGCGCTCCTTGGTCACGAATGATTCAGCGCTGGCGGCGGCGGAGTTGACGCTTCCTACACTCAACAGGCGTTGCTCGCTGGTACGCAGACGGTCGAGTAAGTGCTCAGCGGCGCGGGCCTGCCGTTGTGAGACGGCGGCTGCTAACTCCCGGGTGAACTCTCGGCCCTTCATCTGCCCCAGGACAAACCAGACAATCACCGCGCCAACCATCAAGGCTGCGGCGCTGCTTGCAAGAATGGTGCGGCGGCGAAGGGCTGTGCGCCGGGCAATCTCGACTTCGAGCAACGCGGAGCGCTTGCGAAAGGCCGTGGTGGCGTCGTCGGGAATAGGACGGGTGAAGTCGGCGAGAGCGCGCCAGACCTTGTGCAACGACTCGAAGTCATCGCGTAACTCGGGAAGTTCGACGTAACGGGCCGAGGTGTCTTTCTCCTCGCTTTGTTGCACGCGGGAATGGAGTTCCACCAGCAAGGCACGGAATTCACATTCCTTCCGGTCCTTCTCCTGCTCTCCCCGCGCCCACGATTCCAGGACTTCCAACTGGCTCACGGCGGCGACGGTTAGTTCGAGCTGTAGCTCGCCTTGCAGGCGACGAATGAAGTCGAGTATGGCCAAGGCGTCCATCCACTGACACGCAGCCTTGAGCCTGGCGGCTTCCACCAACAAGTAGCCGCAGCGGACGGTTCCCGCTTGGCACCAGACTTCGCCCTCGGGGCGAGTCTTAAAGCCCAACGCCTCGATGGTTTCGATGGCGGCAACCACGAGCGCGGTATCTCCGCCGCTGAGCACACCGGCAAGGGTTGCCAGGCGGGCGGCGAGCACCTTGGCGTCGAGCCGCACGAGTTCGGAGGCGGCATTGGTGTCCGCAGGGTTGAGGCGCGTGATGCTTTGGAGGGCCTTCAACGCTTCCTCGTCGTTGCGGTTCAAGACAGCCTTGCGGTAGGCGGCATAGAGCGGATGATCGGTGCTGATACCCTGCCCGTAACAGTCGTTCAACACATGCACGGGACGTGCGTCAATCCGGTCGGCCACCGGCAAGGCGTTTTGCTGGCAGAACGCCCGCCAATCGCCGCTGTTGCGGAATTCCAGAACGGTGATGAGATCAAGTAGATTGGGCGCGGTTTCCGCCAGTTGGATGGCTTGGTGCCGGTCGCCGGCCTTGAGCATGGCCTCACACTGCTGTAGCCGCAGATTCGCGGCGTGACAGGCGGCGGCGTAATCCCCGGCCAGTTTCGGCGCTAGGTCCAGGTTGCCACCCGGCTGGAGCAGTTCGGACATTTTGCGGACCAGGCGTTCAGTTTCGAGGAGAGTCATACTGTGTTCATCACTGCATGGGCATCATTTGACATGGCGGCGCTTTCATTGCTCCAATACAGCGCCAAATTTTGCGATGACTTTGTCCGACGAACTCCCAGAAGAAATTGCCAAACCAATCATCATCGGACCGACCTTCGATACTGCACTAGATAGGCCGCCCCTCTGCCAACTCATAGGTCCGAGAAACGAGTAAGACGGCACGATGTTTGTGGCGTCTAGATCAAGACGAAAAGAGATCGGCTTGTTCTGGTTCGCTTGGAGTATGTCGTTAGTTCTTGACTCAAACTTGCCAGCGCCATCTCTGCGGCAAGTGATGATTTTAGATGGAGAAGCGCCAATAAAAAGGAAGCTTGCGTTCGTCTTTTCAGATTCCCTCGCCATGACACCGCACACGCTACCAATCTGGGACACTTCGTTCCTGATTAGTGTAGCCTGAAACGACTTTGTGATGTTCGTCTTGCATACAAACCACGCACTGTCTCCTTGGGCGGCAAAGCCCTCTGCACTTCCGGAGAGGTCATAGCGCGGTGAGATGAACTCGGCGTTGGGGGTTGAGGCATTTCCGATTGCAACGAGCATCCATCCTTCGGGCAACTTGAACTCAGTCGCTGGTGGTATTGTAGTCCTGCGCTCTTCCTTGGTGGCCTGGGCCAGGTTTGTATCCATGCTTTCCACCGGCTGGAGTTGAGGTTTGGCTGTGTTGCTTGCTCCTGTGGCGTTAGTTGGTGGCATATCCGACGGATTCCCGGAAGACAGGACTGCGTTGGAGGAGTTGCTTCCGTTGCTGCCAAAGCTCGGCTGTTGTTGCGAGCGATTCCACCGCCAATTCCCAAACAACACACTGCAAACCAGTACAACCACAACCGCAGTTACAATCAGCAGCCATTTCCAATGGGAACTACTCTCTTGTGCCGATTCGTTTTGATTGTATTTGCTGTTGAGGGACTCGAATTCGCGCCCGACATCAATCTTTGCTTTGCCTCCAACACGAGATAATTGCCCACTTGCAGGAGCGAACGACGGCTGGGGTCGGAGCTTTTGTTCAACTGATACCGTGGCGACTGCGCTCGTGACTTCTCCCTGGGAGTTACTGGCGCGAACGACGTAACGCGACACGCCAAGCGGCGGATTCGGCACCACCAGTTCCGCGTCAGTTCCGTTGGCGATAACCTGGCCGTTGCCGGCGCGGTCCAACGCGTACCATTGGTAGTCGGGTGAAGGAACACCCTCCGCCTGGGCTTGAAGTCGTGCCGTATCCCCTTCGGTGATCCGGGCGTTTTGCGGCTGAACAACAAAACCTGGCGGCTGGCGGCCAGACTGCGCAAACACTGTTTCTTCGCTCGTAACCCGCAGGGCGCGTAACCCGGAGAGTGGACAGCAATCCGCCCCGGCAAAGCGATTGGCGGCCGGGTTATCCGAGTGCAGACAGCGCCAGCGGAAGTCCGCCGGGTTGTCTTGGTCCTGCATGGAGGTCGTGAAGGTGTATTGCCAGGCGGTGGCGCGGAAGTCGCGGCGGGGGTCGCGTAGTTCCAGCAATTCCAGACTTTCGGCGAAGAGTGTGAGAATCTGTTCTTCCGTTAGTTGGTCCACGCGGAAGGCAGTGCCAGCGCGCGATTCGAGCAGGCCATAGCCGTTGACGGCAGCACCGGTGATTTGCTTCCAAATGACTGCCGGAACAGCAACGCTGGCGGCCAATCCTGACAGTCCCGACCAATCTTCGTTGTCGAGCAACTGCGGTTCTTTGGACCAAGTCTTCACCCAGCCGGGCCATTCGCGCAAGATCACCGGTGGCGACGGAAGCTGGCGAACCTCTTCGGGCGTGAAGACCAGGTGGTGGGCGAGGAAATTGGTGCGTCCGGTGAAGTCCAGTCCGGCATCCTGAATGCGGCTCAAGACATGGTAACGTGACCCGCGGAGGTCCACGAGGCGGCAGGAATAAATCGGGCGTTCCTGCCCGCCGCTCAGAGAAAGGTGCTGGTAATAACTCAGTTTTTCCAACTGAAGCATGAGCGCTTCGCGCATCGTCGCGCTGCGGGCCACGGTGCAGTGCCCCGAGCGTCCAGCGACCAATCCGCGAGGGGCGCTCGTGTAGATGAGTTGCTGGGGCATAACTAAGGCGCGCTAAGTTCCAGGTGGCAGGTGTTGACCCCGCGCGTCACTGGTCGCGATGAGAGGCGGGCAGACTTGGGAAAGGAGCCACAGTAGCGGGACTTCGACCTGCATGGGTTGGAGTTTGGCCGGGTCGGGAACGTATTCGCCGGGGCCGATTTTCAACGGCGTGTGGCCAAACGAACTGGCCGCAAAGAACATGACGTTGGTGCTCAATGCCTCCGCGTTGGCCAGGACGGGGGGACAGAGCCGGAGCAACAGTTCGCGGACGACGTGGGAATTCTCTGCAACCGCAGCGAGGTTGAGGGTTCCGTCACGCAACGGCTCGCGGAGTGGTGTCCCGTCAAGCAGTTGCAGCCAGACGTCACACTTGCCGACCACGAAGGCAACCGGCGTGGGGATGGTTTCGCCGGGGCGGAGATTGCGTATCATCTGAATGCGCGCCCGCATTTCGGCCAGGATGATGTCCTGCTGGTCCACGACGGGCTTTTCGAACTGGGGGTCTTTGGTGTCGCGGAGGGCGCGGCGAAATTCCGGGCTGTTGAACGGGTCAAAGAGATAGATGATGCCGGCGGCGCTGGCGACATGCTGCGCGCCGGGTTGCTCGATGATGTTGACGCCGGGTTGGAAATGTTCACCGGCGTTGTCGTAAAAGATCAGCGCGCACTGCTCATGCGTCTTGTCCTCCGGCGTGAGGGTGTAAACAAAGGGCCGTGGCAGGGCGACCATGCGGCCCTGGCGCGGCAAGCGTTCATACATCGCACCTTCAAAGACGGTCTTGGCCAGTTTGGCCTGGGCGGGTGTTCGCGCGCCGAAGAGTGCCTTGCGCATGTCGTTCACCGGCGCATTGCCGGTGGGGTCGCTGTCTTGGAAAGTCACGCCAAAGTCACGGTAGAGCGTGGCGGGCAACACTTTCGTCAGCACGCTCAGGAAGTAGGACTTGCCGGCACTTTGGTCGCCGACGAGCGAAATGATGTGATGCGGCAGGCCGAGGAAGCTCGGCGGGAGTTTCCGGCGACAGTGCGGACAGGCGAGTTCGGAGGTGGGCAGCCCCAGGGCATCGAGCGCCTGCCCGGCGTTGTTGAACCGCGTGGCGAGGAAACGCTGTTGGGCATCTTCGCCCAACACCGGGTCGCCCCGCAGTGAATCATGCACGGCCAGGTGCATGATGTTTTCGGTGTCGAAGCGCAGCCAGCAAACGGGACAGGTAAGCTCGCCATCCAGGTTCGGACTGGCAAAGGCTGAATCGCGCGGCGGCTCGAGGGGTAAGTTGGCGGTGGGCGCGGGTTCGGGCTGCGGGACGCGAAACTCAACGCCGCAATCCGGGCAGTCAACCCGCCGCCCGGCGTGCTCTTGCTCGGCTTTTAACTTCTGACCGCAGGTTGGACAGAGAAAATGAAATTCCATAAACCCGAGGCTCTTTCAAAACTCCCCGCGCTGAACCGCAGGCATACCCCCCATCGCGGCCAAAAAGCTTGAAAACGAGGGTTGCTCTCGCTGGTCGTCAGTTTTTGACCGTCGCGGCCGATGCTCCGCCGTTCACGGCAGCGAACG
>CAINDV010000434.1 GCA_903847485.1 uncultured Verrucomicrobiota bacterium | reverse complement strand
CACGTCCGCCGCCGCGTGACCCACCAAGGTCACCGCGAAGCCCGGCGTGCTGTAGCCATCAGTGTTGACGCTGGTGCGGCCGACCCGGTTGAGCAGCACCGCGAAGCCGGCACCGTGGGAAAGATAGGCGTAAAGGTCACCATTGTAGCCACCCGCGATGTTCAACGTCACGGCTATGTCCGTGATGTGCTGTTGCGCGGAACTGAGCGTGAACGAGAAACCTACCCCGGAGGTTTCGGTGATGACTTCCGATCAGCTCCAACTCGCGGACAGACCAGCCCGGGCAGCGTCGGAGCTGACAAGCAACACCACCGCAACTAGCATCCTCAGCAGCACGTTTTCCATGAGTCGTTAAGGTTCTGGCGGAACGGTAAGCTCTGGTTCAATAAGCCGGATACACAGTCCGGTAAAAGCGAAGCCCCACGCCCGCGGCGCTTTGACTGAACTGGAACACGCCCCGACCATAACTCCCGGCCGTCGCTGGGGCCGTCAGGTTCGTCGCTTTCAGCCAGTTCACTGGGGCCACGGTGTCGGTGTATTCGATGGTGTAGGTAGCTCCGGGCATGCCGGCGAACCGGACCAATAAGTTGCCGCTGTCTATGATAGGCCCGAAGACACAGTTCACCGGAATCGCGGTGCCAGCCTCAATCACCACGCACACTATCCCCGTGGCCGTGCCGCCCAGTTGGTCGCTTAGCGTATAGGAGAACGCATCCGCGCCGGTGTAGTCCGAAGGCGGAGCATACGTTACTTGCCCAGCCAACCATTGTACCGTGCCGCTGTTAGTGCTGGTGGCGCTGACGGCCGTCAGGAACACCGGGTCACCGTCCGCATCCTGGGCGGCGCGAGTGAGCTGGGACGCCGAGAACGTCCGGGCGGCATTGCGGGAAGTGCCGAGCGAGAACGTGCCGGGCACGGGCGGGGAGTTGCCGCCGACTGATACAATGCGCACTAATCCGTTGGCACTGGCGGTCGTAAGCTCGCCCTGCTGCCCCCAAGCCGCAAGGTCCGCGATAGCCAGGGGCGAAGGGGCCATGTCAGAGCGTGCGCCGGGGTTTACGGTGAAGTATAGGTGTGCCAGGGTGCCTGAGCCGGCGGCCAGCGCCGCGCCCCGGATCAAAGCCACCACCACGCGGCCCGGTTCCGAGTTATACTTCAGCGCAAAACCAGCGCTGAGCGCCCCCACGCTAACGTCCGTGAGCGCCAACAGGCCGGCGTCGTAGTTGACGGTGATGGTCAGGGCCGCCAGTCCCGAAACATTGGTCATCTGCACCGGGACGCGGAGGTAGCCGCCAGTCGGCGCGACGTGCTCACCCATTAACACGGTCGGCGCGGCCCAACCAAGTTGCGCCAGCCAGAGCAGGCCGACGGTAAACGCTAGTTTTCCGGTTCGAGCCAGCATTCCTAAACATGTTTTCATAGGTAGGGATAGCGGTAGCCAGTCACTGCGCCTGGCCTTCGATCATACGGAGGACCAGGTAGGCGTCAGCAGTGTCAATGACGCCGTTGCCGTTCAAATCCCCGGCGGCGATTTCCGGAGACGTCGCTGGCCGCTGGCCCACGGCGAGTTCCATCAAGAGCGTAAAATCGCTCAGACTGACCTTGCCATCGCCATCGGCATCGCCCGCGAAGTAAGTGTTCGCGACCGTCAGCACGCCGATATCGGTTGAGTCCACTGGCAAGAGATGCCCCGCCGTGTCCTGGAGCGTGGCCTGAGCGAAAGTATTGGTGCTGCATGTTCCAGTGGCGGCGGTGTCGGTCACCTGGAAATGCAGGTTAAAGAGCGTGCCGGCACCGGCTTCCACCACGCCGCCATGCCCGGTAATGACCAGCAGCCCGTTGGCGGTGGCGGCATTATCGGTAATGACCAGATTGGCAGTCAGCGTGGTTTTGGCCACGGTAGCTAACTGCGAGTCCACTAGGGACACCGGCGTAAGTAGGAGCGGGTCATACGTTACCCGGAGGTCCAGATTGGTTCCTGAAACCCCGCCGGCGTTGGGCGTGCTCAGCCGCAAGATGGTGTTAGCCGGGGCCAGCCCTTCCACCATCGCACCCACGAACTCAGCGGCAAACCCGGTGCTTAGCAGCGGATCTTTGAAGACTCGCAGTTCCCAGCCCGTTCCCGGGTTATACCAAACGTCGCCGTAGTTCTTGCCCACGGTGGGTGGGCCTATGAGCACCAAGCCAGCGATGTTAGTGCCCGTCAAGCCGGTGAACTTGAGCGCCCAAGTGAACGAACCGGGAAGGACCATACCCCAATCAGACCAATCGCCGGGGCCAGCCACTATGCTAGCCGTCCCTTGATCCGCCTTGGGAAGCGGGAAGGGGCCACTATCATAGAGCACGGTGCCGGGCATCGCTGGCCCGCCCAGACCATAGGGCAGACCGTCGTTCCGGTAGAAGAACAACTGGGCGGTCACCGCTTCGGTGCTCCAATAGTCGCAGCGAAACTGGCTGAGGTTAGCCAGCGGTTTGCCAGCCGACCCGCCCGCCATGATGACTTCGTTGCCGACCGTGCTGGACCCAATGGCAACTCCGTATTCCGGCCCGGCGGCCACGACGAACGGAGTGCCCACCACGGTGCCCGGCGGATTCCCGAAGTTTTGGTAAAGCAGCGTTGCCCCAGCCAAGCCAGGCCGCCCAAAGTAATCACTCAGTAACAGCGTGATGCCTCCGGCTGTCGCGCCTGCTATCTCCGACGGCCGTCCCTCGACTAATAGCGGCACCGAGTTGCCTGGATAAATGACCGTGCTGACGGCGGTGACATAGTAGCGGTTCGACACGTTGCCGACTGGTGCCCGGTCCTCATGCCGGGGCAGAGTAATGAGCGTGTTGGTAAGTAGGGTAAAGTCGGTGGCCGGGCCAGCGCTGCGGTAGGCACGGTAGCCGACGATGCGTGATTGCCGGTCGGGATCCCATGAAAGCAGGACCGAGGTGGCCCCGCCAGCAACGCGGAAATTCACCGGCACCGCAAAGCGCGGATCGCGTAAGGCCAGCAAGCCGCCCTCCGCGAAGCCGCCGATCACGTCCACGTCTCCATCGCCGTCGAGATCTCCAGCCGCCACCGTTAGCCGGTTGGCGAAGCCCGCCCCGGCACCGCCCCAGACTTTGCTGATAAGTGTGAACGAACCGCCCCCAGCACTCTGGCGAAACTCCCACAGCCGGCCCTCGGCGTCAGCGGCCAGCACATCCCAGCGCCCGTCGTAGTTGAGGTCGGCGACGGACAGGCCGGTCCCTTGGGTGATGGCTTGGCCGAGCAAGTTAGCTACCGACGGCGGAGCGGCGAACGGCAGCGCCGCATTGCCGCTATTGAGGTAAATGTCAACCGTCCCGTCCGCGAGTAACACCAGCAAGTCGGCACGAGCATCGCCGTTGACATCCGCCAACGCCGGTAGGACCGAGGTGGAAGCGGTGGCCAGAGTGACACTAACCGCCGGCACTTGCGGCGCGTTGAAATGGCCGGTGGAGGCGATGAGAAACACCGTGCCGCCTGCGCCGCCGACGGCTAAGTCGGCCCGGCCATTGCCGCTCCAATCGCCCAAGGCCGGGGCCGGCGAACCTATCCCTGACCACGTCGCGGCGACGCTGGCGAAGTTAGCCGTCCGTTCGCTCAAGTTCAGGGCCGAGCGCGTCCCGATGTTCTCAAAGACCCGCACCGCGCCGCCGGCCTGCCCGATAAAGAGGTCCAAGTCGCCGTCGCCATCCCAATCGCCGAGAGCGGGTGCCGCGTTCGCGCCGCAGGTCATGCCGCCGGTGCCGTTGAAGGCTCGGAAGACGTTGCTCAACACGCCATCCACCAACGTGTATTCCAGGCGCTCAAAAGGCTGGAGATCCATCGTGATGCTGGCTGCCGTCCGGGTGCGGGAGATACCGCCAGGCACAAACTCATCGGCCAAGGTAGGCACCGTATTCTGGGCGGACTCCTGCGCCAGCGTGAAGCCGTCGCCGTCCGTGTCCGAGGTGCCGGCCTGAGTTAGTCCGCCGTAATAGACATACTCGAACCAATCCGCGACGCCGTCGGCATCAGCGTCTTGGGCCGTGGGGAAGTAATGCGCGGTGGCTACCGTGTTACTGTTGACCGGGAAGCTGAAGGCTCCCAGGGCGATGCCGTAGGCGTCCGCTTGCGCCACGCCGTCCAGCTCCCAGTAGGCGAAGCGGTAGCCGGAGTTAGCCTGCCCCCATAGGTCGGGTGTGGTAACGACTGCGCCACGGCTTACGAAGTTGCTTGCGCTGACGAACCCGGCGGGGCTGCTGACCAACCAATACACGGGGTAGCCTTCTATGTTCATCGCCACGGTGGCGGAGCGGACCCGCGCCAGGCCGCCGGGCACGAACTCATCTGGCAAGGTAGGCATGGTGCCCAGCGCTAGTTCCTCGGCGAGCGTGTAGCCATCGCCGTCCGTATCCGAGCCGCCGCCTTGGGCGAGCGTGGCGTAATAGACATACTCAAACCAATCGGCGACGCCATCCTCGTCGGAGTCTTGCGCCGCTGGATAGTAATGAGCGGTGGCCACGGTGTTGGTGGTGACGGTGAAGCTGAACGCGCCCAGCGCAATGCCGTAGTTATCTTGCTGGCGGACGCCGTCGAGATCCCAGTAGGCGAAGCGGTAGCCGGAGTTAGCCTGGCCCCATAAGTCCGCCGTGCCGACCACCGTGCCAGCGACCACGGTGTTACTCACGGACACGAAACCGGGCGGACTGCTGATAAGGCGATAAGTCGGCGACAAATCCAGGTTCATCGTCACGCTGGACGACCGGACGCGGGACAAGCCGCCGGCCACCACCTCGTCATACAAGCGGGGATGAAAGCCGAGGGCGTATTCCTCGGCGAGCGGGTAGCCGTCGCCGTCGGTGTCGGAGGCGGCGGTTTGGGCGAGGCTGCCGTAATACTCGGTCTCATACCAGTCCGGCAGGGCGTCGGCGTCGGAGTCTTGGGTGGCGGGCAGATAGTGAGCTATGGCGACGGTCGCTTCGTAGAGGGTGAAGGCGATGGGGTTTTGGGAACGGCCCAGGTCGTCGTCATAGCGGAGGCCGTTGATGGTCCAGTGCGTGAAGCGATAACTGCCGCTGACGGCGGGCGCGGTGACGGTGGTGACGGCGACGGGAGTATCCAGATTGCTGGTCTGAACGACGATGCCGGGCGGAACGGAGATTTGGGACAGTTCTACGATGGCGGCGCAGGCGGATGGTGCCCACAGCAGCAGCAAGGCTATGATGGTGGTCAGGCACCAGGCGGCCCTGGCCCACGGCTTAGTTCCTTTCCCCAATCCTGAAGGGATTGCGGCCTCCAGCCCAAGGTTGGCGCGGCAGCGCCTACCTTGGGTCAACGTGCCATTAACGAAGACAACCCCAACGGGGTTAAGCCGGTCTTCGCCGTGACCTTCCCCAGGCCACAACCCCGTTGGGGTTGCCGATGGCTTCCGCGCCCTTACCCAGGGTAGCTCGTTCCGCGCAACCCTGGGCTGGAGGACGCAATCCCGTTGGGATTGGGAAAGCGGGTAAGATGCCGGCCAACACGCTCCAAGGTGACGCCACCACCAGCGCGGCGCCGGCGCGGGGCGCGGGGCGGGAAGTTGGGGATGGGAATCCATGGTGGAAGCTATGGCTGGCACCGCCCAATCAGGGCGTGCGTTTGTCCACCACGACAACATGATTGGCCATGCCGCCGCCCCCCAGCAGGTCAATACTACTTAAGTCGGCCGGAACATTGAGCTGCCCATAGGAGTTGTCTCCCCAAGCGAGGACAGTGCCGTCGGCCCGCAGGGCGAGGCTGTGGCTTTCGCCGGCGGCAATCGCAATGACATTAGTCGCACTGGCGGGGATGGTGACTTGGCCATAGTAATTCCCGCCCCACCCAATGACCTTGCCATCGGCCCGCAGCGCGAGGCTGTGAGTACTGCCTGCGGCAATGGCGGTCACGTTGGTCGTAATGGCGGGGATGGTGACTTGGCCATAGTAATTCCCGCCCCACCCAATGACCGTGCCATCGGATCGCAGCGCGAGGCTGTGGGCGTTGCCTGCTGCGATGGCAGTGACATTCGTGGCGCTGGCGGGGATGGTGATTTGGCCTTCCCAATTGTCGCCCCACCCGATGACCGTGCCGTCGGCCCGAAGCGCGAGGCTGTGAGCACTGCCTGCGGCAATGGCGGTCACGTTGGTCGCACTGGCGGGGATAGTGAGTTGGCCGTAGCCATTCCAGCCCCACCCGATAACCGTGCCGTCGGCCCGCAGCGCGAGGCTGGAGCCTCCTGTAGGATACACGCACCCGCCTGCGGCGATGGCGATCACGTTAGTCGCATTGGCGGGAACTGTGGCTCCACCAGAAGCAACGACTCCATTGCCGCTCAGGATGAGCGTGTAACCAGCGCCCACGGCCACAGCTCGGATGTTTGGGCGGTTTTGAACGGGGCTGGAACCTCCCGCCCAAGTGTAGATGCGGTCGGATGTTTTAAATCCGCGACCGACACTGTATAGGTCCACCGACGAAAAACCATAACGCCCGTTATTGGCCCGCATCAGTTCCCCACCGGACAGCGGCCGAAGGTTCATTTGTTGTCCAAGGAAGTCCCGGCCTTGGAGTGTGGGCGCGGTGCCTTGCGCGAGTAGATCGGAGTTATAGTCCCCGCCCAGGCCGAGCACCTGGCCATTGACTAACTGCAAGCCGGGGTCACTCTTGGCGATCAACCAATACCAGATCGGGAGCAGGTCGGCGTCGTAGATGGGGCGGTCGTTGATGGTAACGGCGGGGTTGGTCCCGCTGGCGGGCAGGGTAATCCAGTGGAAGGGGAGGAGGGCGCGGCTATCCTTGGCGAGTATCTCGACCTGCACCTGGCCGAAGTTAGTGTTCCAGTCGGCGGCCACGTTCCAAGTCAGGCGCAAGGTGGTGTTGGCCGGCGTGTTGGAGCCGAGACGCGCGGCGGTGCCCTCGACGAGGGTGCTGATTTTGACGATGTCGGAGAAGCTGGTGCCGCCGTTCACAAAGCCCAGCGCCGTCGTCTCCACGGTGGCGT
>CAINDV010000433.1 GCA_903847485.1 uncultured Verrucomicrobiota bacterium | reverse complement strand
CCTCCGAGGCTTGACCGCGTTAGGCTGGACACGACTATAAACATCACGCTCCTACGGAGCTGGGGCCGAACCTGCCTCCTGGCGGCAAGGTGACTGGCCTTCTCCGGCTCCGACCGAGGCGTGAGCAAAAAGCGCAGATTGTGACCGCGCGCAGTATGGAATCCGCCCGTGAGCGGGACGACCGAAAACCCGGCCCTTGCCAACTGCCCTCCACCCCGGCTAGACTCCCTTGTTCATGTTGGCCGTCAAAAGCAAGTTCAGTGTGGCCGGAATTTCCGCCGCCGCCCACCGCCGCTGGCCAGCGGGGAGTTCAGCTACTCCCGCGAATTCCCGCATGGACGATGAGGATTAACCATGAAAACACGCCCCAATACACGCCCCACTCAACCCCGGTTCGGAATCCACCTACTCGCCGGCCCTCTCGCCACGGTGGCGCTGGCCGCCGCCTTGGGCAGCCCGCCAGCGTGCCGGGCCGCTGACGCCGCCCCGCTGAATCCCCTTGAACCAGCCGCCGCCGCGACCACCGCCGCCAAGCAAGCGGCGGCGGCCAATCCCTTCGACCAAGCCGCGCAGACCGCCTTTGCGGGGCGCTACGCGGGGCGGTTGGAAGGCGTAGTCGTGCAAATTCGCCTCAAGCCCGAAGGCGGCGCGTGGACGGGCACCTTCGTCAAGGGCAACCGCTACACGATCCAGGCGACCTCTGGCCCCGGCGCGCTGGAAGGCATCTGCGGGAATGGCCAGGAGTCTTTCCCCTTCTCCGTCACCAGCGATGGCGAGCGCCTTCGCTTCACCGCCGGCACCATCAGCACCACGCTGGAACGGCAGAAATTCCCGAAGCTTGGGGACTTGTATGAGACCAAGCGGGTTCGCCTCCAATTTGAAAACCGCGCCGGCCAGACCAACGGGGCCATCCGGTTCAACGGCCGGGATTACCGTTTCACCGCCGCCGAAGTCGCCGGCGACCTGGAAGGCACATTCAGCGACAGCCGCGGCTCCTTCCCCTTCTCGCTCGCCCAGGAAGGACGGACCATGATTTTCCGCAGTGGCTCGTTCAGCGAAGCCTTCCCCTGTCAAAATTCCCTCGGCATGGCCTTCGCCGAGGTGCTCGGCACGGACGTGCTTTTCTGCCTCTGGGAAACTCGGGTGCGGGATTACGCGGCCTATGCCGGCGCGCACACCGAGGTGGATAACTCATGGCGGAAGCCCGGCTTCACGCAGGGCGACGACCATCCGGTGGTGAACGTGAGTTGGCAGGAAGCCAAATGGTTCTGCGAGTGGCTGACCGGCAAGGAACGAACCGAAGGCCGCCTGCAGCCAGACCAGGAATACCGCCTGCCGACCGACGCCGAGTGGAGCGTAGCGGTGGGTCTGCCGAAGGAAAGCGGCAGCACGCCCTCGGAGAAGGACAGGAAAATCAAAGACGTGTATCCGTGGGGCACCACCTGGCCGCCGCCGAGCGGGGCGGGGAATTATGACTCCAGCCTCAAGGTGGACACCTTTGACAACACGTCTCCCGTCGGCAGTTTCAAGCCGAACCAGTGTGGGCTTTACGACTTGGGCGGCAACGTGTGGGAATGGTGTGAAGATTGGTATGACAGTGACCAGAAATCCCGGGTGTTGCGCGGGGCGTCGTGGAGCAACTTCAATCCCGACTACCTGCTGCCCTCGTACCGCGACTGCGACGCGCCCGATATTCGGTTCAACAGGTTCGGTTTTCGGTGTGTGTTGGTAGGTGGGTCGTCTCCGTAGGCTGGACTTACTTCTTAGCTCTTAGGCCCTTAGTCCTTAGCCCTTAGAACTAAAGACTTAAACCAAGCCGCGTAGCGCGCCGAAAAAATCCGTAGCGGCGAACTGGCGTTCGCCGCCAACTTTTCCTCCAACCCGCCAGCCATTCTCCTGCGGGACCAGCCGGGCCGCCGGGTGAGGGCACCCGGCCTACAACTGGGGGCGGTCTGGCGGCGGTGTAGGCCGGGTGCTCTCACCCGGCGTCGGTTGGCAAGACCATGACAGGAACTGTTGCCCACCCGCCTCGTGTCTTGTGGGGGATGCTTATCACCCGTACCACGGGCGGGTCCGTTTCGAGCTGGTGCCAGTGACCAGACCAAGGACGCGCCGGGCCAGCTTGGCGTCTTCGGCGATTTGCCAATCGAACATGCCGACGAGGATAAAGTCCGCGCCACTGGTGAACGCGTAGGGAAACGCCTGACGGGGTGCCAGCGCGCCGGCCGCCAGAATCTTGAAGGCGATCCAAGGCTTCTTCACCGTCGCCATGAAATCCACCACCGCCTGCGGATCGCTGCACCAGGAATTGTCGTGCGCTCCCATCGGCCCGGTCTCGTCGGGCCGGGGCGAGGTGTAGTAGTCGTGGGTGTGCAACGTCTTCTGGTAGAAGTCCACGTCGAGGTTGGCCTTGGCACATTCGACGATGACGCGCAAGTCATGCGCGGCGACGCCGGCGATGCGTTTCTGCGCTTTGATCATCTGCACCATCTCGCCGATCTTCTCGAACTTGCCTTGCGCAATGATGCCTTCGGCGGCGTCGCCGTTCACATGGATACCGGTGGCTCCTTCGTCAACCGCTCTCTGGATTTGCGAATAACCGCCACCTTCGTCGAGCCGTACTTGGGCGAACCACTTCATCTTGCCGCCGCGTTTCCAGTGGCTCCGGATGTGCGAGTTCTCTTGCATGACGTAGGTGTTGATGGCGGTGATGCCGTTGGCTTCGGCGAGTTCGAGCGTCTCCTGGATCTTAGCCTCGGTGTTATATCGCTGCATAAGTGTGCCCACATAGCTCAGTTCGCGGGAGTGCGACCAACCGCCGAAGAGATTGCCGCCCATCATCAGGCGACTGACCTCCTGCTCCCCGATCTTGCCCATCGGCATCGTCTCCTGCGGTTTGGTGGCCGCGGCACCGGAGGCTTCGGGCGACAGGGACGCCGGCGGAGTTTGCGCGCCGATGGCCAGCGGGACCGCAGCCGAGGCAAACAGGGAGGTCTTAACAAAACCGCGCCGACTGATTCGAGTTTTCATAGTCATAGGATGAGCAGACAACCGTGGCCAAACTACATCAGGGTGAGGCGGTTCGTCGAGGGCAGTTTCGTCAGCTCGGCGACGTGTTCCTGGTAAGCCAGCTTGCCCGCCTTCGCAGCCGGCCCACCTTGGCCACGAATGGGGAAAGCCTCTTGCCTTCAGGCCGGGAAGCCTTGCGCCAAAGATTGGACCACCAACTCCACCGTCCCTTGGCGCGGCCGACCAGAACCGCGGCCCTCTCGAAGAACCACTCTTGCGCGGGGGCGACGAACCGTTTCGTCCGAGGCTCGAACAGGCCGCCCAGCAACAAGCCGTCGGCACGCCGCCGCGCTGCCACCACTCCACAAATCGCCGCGCTGACCGCCAGCAAGGCCAGCGTGCCCAGAAAAAGCGCCAACCACGCGACCGACAAATGAGCACACCCGCAGGCCGCGCCCGACCGAATCGCGACCGCCAACGGCCACTGGGACAGCCGCCCTTCACCCTGGTCCTTGAGTTGGACGCTGGGAACATCCGCACACGCGACGATTGGGGCCAGTGCGCACGACACCAGGCGGCGGACGGCCAGAAATATTGCGTCGCGGCTACGCCATGACCCGCGGCGGGGTGGCCGCGCACAAGGGCCAACTCCGGGCCGAGGCCAGCGGCACGGCTTGGGCCGGGCCAGCGCCGTGCTGATCGTGGCCGACGGCGCGGTCTGGATTTGG
>CAINDV010000432.1 GCA_903847485.1 uncultured Verrucomicrobiota bacterium | reverse complement strand
TGTCTGCGACACCATGGCCCACGCCCACAGCCGGGGCGTGATCCACCGGGATCTGAAACCCGACAACATTCTCGTGGGGCCGTTCGGTGATGTGCGGGTGATTGACTGGGGTTCGGCCCACATCTTGAAAGCCGCGTTGGGTGAGTTCGCCGACACTTTTGTGCCCCTTAACTGCGCAGTAATCCAGACGGATCGCGGCGAAATGATCGAGGCGCGGGCGGATTCGCCCCTGGCCACCAGCGCGTCCGGCTTGCCTATCACCGCGTTGTTCATGCCTCCGGAGGTGCTCGGCGGAAAGGCCGGCGCGCCCAGCCCCACGACGGATATCTATTCCTTGGGAGTGATGCTGTATGAACTCCTCGCGGGCCGGCTGCCTTACTCCAAACCTGACGGTTCCCTCCCTGCGCCGGCCGAACTCCGCGCCCTCGTCACCCAAGGCCCACCACCGCCGATCCGCCGCTTGAATCCACGCGCCTCCCGCGACTTGGCTGCCATTGCCGGCCAGGCCATGGCTCATGCGCAAGCTGATCGCTACCAGAGCATGGAAGCCTTGGCAGACGATCTCCGAGCCGCGCTGGCGGTGAAACCCGTGCAAGCCAGAAAGCCTGGCCCTTTCCTAGTGCTGCAAAAGTGGGTTCAGCGCAACGCCGCCTTGGTTTTGCTGGCAACACTCACCTTGGGCATCGCGGCTGCCGCTTTCGCCATCCAGCGGGGACTGCGGGCGGAAAAGAACGTGGCGCAACAGGTCACCGCCCTGCGCAGCGCGGAATTGGCCACGCGCAACGGCCAGTGGCGAAAGGCGCTTGAGCTATGGACTGAATGGTCTGAAGCGGAAGCCGCTGGCTCCTCCAATACGGTCCGTCTGGGGTTGGAACGTGCCATCGCCTGGAACGTATTATCCGAACCCGAAAGGGCGCTCAAGGAACTTAACAAACTGGCCCGCCGCCGGGACTTGGGCGACCAACGCGGCGCGGTGCTGCTGCACCTCGGCGAGTCTGAGCTGTACGACCCGGCCACCTACCAGCAAGGCCTCGCCCATGTGCGCGAGGCCCAGGCCGGCAAGCTCTCCGAGGCTCACCGTGAGTTCGCCGCCGGTTTGCTGGCCACGAACACGCCAGCAGCGCTGGAACACTTCCGGCAGGCACTGCTTCGGGATCCTTACCTGCACGGGGCCCATGTCCACAGTCTCGGATTGGAATACGTCCTCGGTCTGTGGCCGGAGGTGAGGGCACACTCCAAAGTTTGCCGGCTTCTTTTTCCGGACGACGCATCGGTTGACTTCCTGGAAGCTGCGGAACTGGCGTATCATGGCCGGCTGGCCGAAGCCCAGGAAAAGATCACCAGCCTGCGGGATGCCGCCAATCCGCAAACGCTGAGCGAATTTGTGGCATTACTGCGGACCTTTGATGAGTTCGCCAAAGCATACGATGTCGAAGCCATCATCGAGAACGGTGGGAAGGTAGCGCCCCGGAGCGGAACGGCCGCCTATGACAGAGCCGCGTTCTTCACCGCCAGCCCGCTTGGCGATACGAACTGGACACTCCGCTTCCGCACCCCGCAGCTTCCCTGCATCCGGGCCGGCCTGCTCGACGCGGCGGGGGCAATGGCCACCTTGCTGCTGCCGACCACCAACAGCATCACTCCAGTGGTGGAGAAGGTGAAAGCCGGTTGGCGCTCCCACCCGGAAGCCATCCTGCCATTCAAAGCCGCCGAACTGCTCGGAATGCGCCAGCCTTCCGACGGCAGCAAGTCGTTGCCGCTGCTGGCGACCCAGGCTGAGTTGTATCAACTGGCCACCATCTCTTCCGCCAACGTCCCCGGCCTGAACCGCACCGCCCGCTACCGCGCCGTGCAGGCCCAGCTCGAATTGGCGCGCAGCCAGCTTTCGACCGCCGCGGAATTCCAGCGGTTATGCCTGGAAAACCTGCGCCGCGCCGCCGCCGACCCGGATACTTCCGCCGCCGAATGCCGGGCGTATTTCGACGTGGCGTTGGAGTTGAACGAGCCGGATGCAGCGGGCCAGCTCCTATACCGCTGGCAGCAGCTTAAGCCAGCAGACCCACGCCTCGCGCGCAATCGCATCCGCTGGGCAGTGGCCATAGGTGCCTTCGGCAGCGCCTGGAGACTCCTGAACCAAATGGCTGCCGAAGACCCCACCGACGCCTGGGTGCAGACGCAGCGCCAGACAGTCACGAACGCGCTCCAAGCCTTGACCAAGCAAGTTTCCAATTCGCACTAACACCAAACACATCAAGCACAACGAACAAACATGACCAAAACGATCCTTAGATACGTCTTCGCCACCATCGCCGTCGGCTGCCTCGCCGCCCAAGGGCAAATCCTATTCACCTCCGCCGACTTGCCCGGTCAGGTGGGAGATTACTATCGCGCCTACGCCCATACCGACAGTGTGGATGTAACCGGGCTGGCAGGCCAAGCCGGGGGGCCACACCGCTGGGATTTCTCCGCGCCGCCTGCGACAAATGAGGAGGTCTGGAGGATGGACGTGACTCCGCTCACCGACGGCGGGCAAGAAGCGTACTTCCCCGACGCCACCTACATCGAACGAACGACCGTGGAAGGCACCAATAAGGTTTCTCGGAGCTACTATCGCATCGTTCCCAGCGAAGGCCGCCGCTACTACGGCTCCTACGACGTTTATGCCAATCCCGAAGCCCCGCTAACCCAGTTGTACTCGCCCGCCACTGATCTGCCTACTCCCATCAACTACGGCACGACTTGGACCTGCACGGAGGATTGGCCAGCCAAGATCGACTACATCTTCTTTGTCTGCGATGTCACTGTGCATTTCACTTCGCAGGCACAGGCCGACGCCTATGGGACCATTGTTCTTCCTAGCTTAGGGGAATTACCCTCGCTGCGAGTCAATGAGTTGCATACCTGGGTGGTTACCAACCAGACGCTAGGTTTGGTAACAACGGAGTATTTTCGGAATTACTACTGGCTGGTCAGGGGCGTCGGCAAAGCCGTGGAAATTCTATCTGAACCGGAGGAAGTCGTAGTACTCCCCGCCGACTTCACCGTCGCTCGGCACTTCCTCCGCGTCTTCGAGGCCAGCAAGGCGACGAATGCCCCCGCGCTCCGGCCGGTCACCGGCTTGCTCGCCAGCGCAGAACCAGGAAAGGTCATCCTGAGTTGGATGCAGGAAACCAACCGCTCCGGCTACCGCGTCGAGGGGTTGCCCCTCTTGGGCTCCACCAACTGGCAGGTGCTGGCCGAACCCGCCGCCAACTCCTGGACCAATCCCACGCCCGCGAGCCAGGGCTTCTTCCGCGTTTTCTCCAAACCGTGACCCCAAGCCGCTCCAAACCGGCGTTCACCCTGGTGGAATTGCTGGTGGTGCTTGCCATCATCGGCCTGCTCGCCGCCCTGCTGCTGCCCGCCCTCAGCGGAGCCAAACGCCGGGCCGCCACCACCCGTTGCGCCGGAAATCTCCGGCAGCTCGGCATCGCCTTGCACGGCTACCTGCAAGACGAGGAGGCCTATCCACTGGCCACGTCGGGCGACGGCCAGGGCGCATGGCAGCGGGTTCTTCGTCCCGTCGTGGGCGAAGCGCTTCTCTACTGCCCGCAACTCATCCGGGCCAATGACCAATACCTGAAGATCTACCCTTCCAATACCTTCATCTTTCCCCACTACGGCTACAACTACGTCGGAGCCACACACCGCGACCCTCCGCCGAAGAACCTCGGGCTGGGCGGCAACTACAACTACCTCTCCAGCGGTCTGCGCTTCACCCCCACCGTCGAATCCAGCGTGATCGCCCCGGCCCAAATGCTGGCGCTGGGCGACGGCGCGGCTTTCTTTCCAAACACGGGGATACCCGATCCGGCCGACGTGCTCTACTTCATGTTTCCCTACGTCCTGCCCTTGATCGGCAAACCCGGCGTCGGCAATTGGCACAGCGGCGGAGCCAACATGCTCTTCTGCGACGGTCACGTGCAATGGGCCAAACAATCCTTCTGGATCGCCCCGACCGACGAAAGCCGCCAGCTTTGGAACAGCGACCACGAACCGCACGCGGAATGCTGGTAGGCCGGTCGCCCGATCCGGCGGACACCCTGTTCTTCACCGTGCCTTTCGTCCTCCCGCTCAATAGGCGACCGGGCGTTGGCGACTGGCACTCCGGCGGGGCCAACATCCTCTTCTGCGACGGCCATGTGTCTTGGGCCAAACAAGCCTTCTGGATCGCCCCCACCGAAGAAAGCCGCCGCAGCTGGAACAACGACCACGAAGCCCACCCAGAATGGTGGCCGCCCTACTGAGGCCCGCCCAGCCGTAGCACAGGCGTCGCGCCTGTTTCCAATTTCCTCCCAGAAACGAGAGTCGCACGAAGGACGCGAAGACGGCGAAGAGGCAGCGAAAAGGCAGCTCCCATTGCTTCCCTCGCCCCCTTCGCGTCCTTCGCTCGACCCCTGCAAATCCCCAATCCGCGGCCGTCTCCGAATCTGTGGGGAAACCCTCTGCCCAAGAAGAATCCCCCCACCGCACGTCGCAAAAAAATCTTCACAACCCGCGTAACCTCGCCCCCGCCGTTATCGAGGTAATGGGTGTGAATGACAAACGCAATCATCCAAATCACGCGACCCCGGCTCAGCCCGCGTCGCACTTCCTCCAGCCTGCCGCCAGCCACCGGCCCGAGACCGTCGCCTTCGCCGGCCTCGGCCTGGCGGGCCTGGCGACACTCATCCTCACCGTCAGCGCGATGCTGCACTTCGTGGACGGCGCACCCCAAGTCGTGGCCCGCCTGGAACAAGCCCCTGCCACCGCGCCTGCCGTGCTCGCCACCGCCGTGGTGCCGCCGACCAATTTCGTGGCTGAAGCCAAAACTGTCAGCCATTGACGCCAAGAAACCAGATGTCGGGACCGAACGACTATGGACACGCGAGGGGAAAACCGGCGGGCAGAGCGGCGAAATTCCGCTCTGCCCCGTCGGACTGCCCGAAACTCACCGGAGCGCCGGCTGTTTCTGCATTCTTCATTTCCCCAAGCCCTGCTGCGCGCCCTTTTCCTTGACCAATCAACCCCTTCGGACGACCTTCCGCCCCGTCGGCGCGAGGAAGCCGGCGTCAAGAAGTGATCGTGGCTGCTCAGATCAAACCAGCAACGGCTCCGGCGGACGCACAGCGCCCGTGGCGGGAAGCCGTGGCTTTTTCGTGCCTCGCTGTCCAGGAACTGCTGGCCTGTTTCGGGACGCAGCCATCCACCCCGCCCCGCAAGCCTGCGGCCAGCCTGCTGGCCACCGGCGATGGAGCGCCGCTCTCCGACCCGGCTGTTTCTTCATTCTTCATTCTGCCTTTCCCCACGAGCCGGGCCGGAAGCCGGCGCTCCTCCCGCTGGGGCTGCGGCAGCGCAAAAAAAAACCAAAAAGTCTGTCACACCGCGATTTATTTTTCGTTATTACCAGTGAAGGCTGCTCTATGCACACGTCACTACCGGCCATTTTGTCGCCGCCAACGCTCCGTTTCCAGGGCGTGGCCGGCCGCTGCTGCCGTTGCGCGCGGCGGGACGGGGGCGGCAGCCGGTCAAACCGGGTCAAACCCAGTCAAACCACTTTCCTGAACCTACCCAGCACCCTCAACACTCTTTAAGCATGAAAACACCAAACTACCGTTCCACCTGTGACAACCGCCCAAATGACCCGGCTCCACTGACCGCCGCCGCCAGAGCGCCGATCTCCGATCCGGCGCGAACCAACGCACGCCCACCGAGCCGGGCCAGAGGCCGGCGCTCCAGCCTGTTGGCGGCCCTCGCGCTGCTGGCGGTGGCTCACGTCGCGAGCGCGGCCACGCTCACTTGGACCGGCGGCTCTGGCAACTTCCACACCGCCGCCAATTGGTCGCCGGCTGCCATCCCGTCCGCCGGTGATACGCTCAACATCACCAACGGCACGGTCACCATCTCGCCAGCGTTCACCAATAGCGGGCAGATCAACTGGTCCGGCGGCACGCTCAGTGGGACGCTCACTGTCGCGACCAACGGCGTGCTGTCGCTTACCGGTTCAGGCACGAGGTCGCTGATTGGCGTGGTCACCAACGCCGGGACGATCACGCTCAAGGGTGGGTTGCTGTTCGCTGACTATAACGTCCGAATAGTCACTCAAGCCGGTTCATTGTTCGACGTGCAAGGTGACTACTCCATCACGCCCAGCGCCGGCTACAGCGGCCTGCAAATTGCCAACGCCGGCACCTTCCGCAAGAGCGCGGGCGGCGGCACGCTCACGATGGGTGTGCCCTTCGTGAACACCGGCCAGATGGCGATTCAGAGCGGCACACTCACTTTGTCGTCAACCACGCTGACGCTGAACCCCAGCGGTACGTTCACAGGTTCGCTCCTGTTCAGTTCCAGCAGTGTTTCCGGCACATTGCACGGCTGGCTGGACTGGTCAAGCGGGACGCTGGACGCTCAACTCCTGGTGGCAGAGGACGGTTTCTTGACTGCGACGAACGGCGGAACCAAGCAGTTTACCGGTATTGTTACCAATGCCGGAACGATCACCCTTAAGAGCGCCTTGTCGTTCGGGTATTACAACGCCCAAATTCTCAACCAGCCCGGCGCGCTGTTCGACGTGCAAGGTGACTACTCCATCACGCCCAGCGCCGGCTACAGCGGCCTGCAAATCGCCAACGCCGGCAGCTTCCGCAAGAGCGCCGGCAGCAGCAATTGCGTGGTGAGCAGCGGCATTGCCTTCAACAACACCGGCACCGTGGAAAGCCAGAGCGGTAAGGTGGACTTGCAGGGTGGCGGCACCTTGGCCGGGGCCTGCACCGCGTCAAGCGGCGCGACGGTGAACTTTGGGAACGGCACGTTCAGTTTGGCTCCAACCGCAGCCTTTAGCGGGCCAGGGTTTGTGGGCGTGGCGAGCGGAACACCGTCCTTCGCTGGCACGCTGGCAACCACGATGCAATGGACTGGAGGCTCGGTGGGTGGCACTTGGAACGTCGCCAGCAACGGTCTGCTGGCCGCCAGCGGCTCCGGCACGAAGTCTCTACAAGGCGTGGTTACCAACGCGGGGACCATCACGCAGGGGGGCAACCTCTGGTTTGCCTTCAACAACGTCCAGATCATGAATCAAACCGGCGCGCTGTTCGACGTGCAAGGCGACTACTCCATCACGCCCAGCGCCGGCTACAGCGGCCTGCAAATCGCCAACGCCGGCACCTTCCGCAAGAGCGCGGGCACCAGCAATACGGTGGTCAGCAGTGGAATTCCCTTCCTCAACACCGGCACTGTGGAAAGCCAGAGCGGAACGCTGAGTTTCAATTCCACCTTCGCCACCACGGGCGGGTGCTTGGCTGTCCGGCTCAATAACGACACGGACTATGGCCGGATAGCATTTTCCAGCGGGGTCACGTTGGGTGGCATCTTCGGAGTCAGTGAATCGGCTGGCTACACGCCGGCAGCGGGGCGTCAGTTCCAGGTGCTCAGCTTCCCGTCCGCCACTGGCGGCTTCCTGGCCTACGACGGGCTAGACGTGGGCAGCGCCGTCAGACTCGTGCCGCAGTTCACCAACACCAGTCTCTCCCTGCGAGCGACCGCCTACACGAACGGACCGCCCGTCATCCTCGGCCAACCGCTGCCCCAGGCCGTGAGCATTGGCAGCAACGTGGTTTTTGGGGTTATCGCAGACGGTACTGTGCCACTCAACTATCAGTGGCAGCAGGACAGCGCGATTATTCCCGGCGCCACCAATGCTCTGCTGACATTGTTCGGCGTGAGCACCAACGAAGCCGGCAACTATCAAGTCGTCGTCACCAACACCCTCGGCGCAACCACCAGCGCTGTGGCGGTGCTGACGGTGTTGCCACCCAGCAGCGCAGTCGTTTGGGACGATGGCGGCGATGGCACATCCTGGGGCGATGCCCGCAACTGGAGTGACGACAAGCTGCCAAACTCCACGAATGTCGTCATCATCTCCGGCTCGAACGGCGTGGTGACGTTGAACTCCGGCGATGTCACCGTCCGCACTTTGCGATGCGACCGGGGGCTAAACCTGGCGGCTGGCTCCCTCAGTTTGACGGCGGGCGCGTCGCAAATCCAAGGCTCGCTGGCCATCGCCGCCGGCAGAGCGCTCTCCGTTTCTGGCAGCGGCTCATCACTGGATGCCGCAGGCACGAGTTTCATTGACGGGGGCAGTCTTTACGCGAGTTCCGGTGCAGTGTTATCGCTGCCGGGGCTGAGCAGTTTCCGGGCGGCGTGCGGGCAGGTGTGGCAGGCAAGCGGGACGGGAAGCATCCTCTGGCTGCCGGCACTCACCAATGCCGTGGGCAGCGGCTGCTACTGGTCTCCTTGGAGCGTGAAGGCGGTGGCGGGCGGACAAGTGCTGTTGACCAACCTGACCGGCTTGGACGGCTACACCTCGGTCCTGGCCGACGGCGGCTCCAGTGTCGTGGAC